>CAZHLZ010000511.1:0-2132 GCA_964532475.1 uncultured Chitinophaga sp. | reverse complement strand
GCCAGTAATTGATAATATTCCTCGTTTAGTTCTGGGTGAGCATTACTGGCAAATTTTTGATAATTCTCAACCCTATCCAAAAATTATTATGGCAGATGGTGCAGTTGATAAATTAACACCATTCAATGCAAAAGAATTATGTAGAGCACAAGTGGAAGAATTCTTCACCATTTATTTTCCAGAAGATTTAGTCCATGTTTTAACCTTTATTTCCAAAATCTTCAGAATTTTGCTTGATGAGGAGCCAGAAAAAAGAAATTTTTATAACATTACGATTTTTGCTCGCGTAAAAAATAGTGAGGGACAATTTATTTGGAATAGCATACAATATCCAGCATTGTATTTTGATGAAAATGATCAGTTTTTATTTGGAATGGCACTTTACACAAATATCAATCATTTAATAAAAGAAAATACTGAGCCATTAATGACTGTTTTGTACGCTGATCAATCAGATAATCAAAAATTATATCAATATTCAATAGATGATGCTAAAGGTTTAGAAAAGCAATATCCCATTGTTAGTCCAAGAGAAAAAGAGATAATTGTTCTTTTGGGTCAGGGTTTATCAAGCAAGCAAATTGCCGACGTGTTATCCATTTCAAAAAATACGGTTGATAATCATCGACAGCGACTTTTGAAAAAGTTTGATGTAAAATCTTCCTCTGAACTTGTTGTGAAATCAATGTTATTTTAAAATCTATTAAAAAAAATAATTTCTCGTTTAGTGATAAATAACTAGTTCACAAGCAATTATTTTGCATTAAATTTGTTATCCGAAAATTTGCTTTTTATTCAATTAGTGTATTGTTGAACCGATTTATAAAAACATGAAATATTATCTATTCCTTTTTTTTAGCATAACTTTATTAGCAGCTGCAAATAGTCAAAATTTAGAGCGCTACAAAAAACTCGATGATACACTTTTTTTTTCAAAGGCACTTGGATTCGACAAAAAGTTATCCATTATTGTCCCAATTGAGTTTCAGAAAAATGATTCCTTAAATAGATTTCCCCTAATTATTTTGTTTGATAGTCAAAATCAACGCAGTTACAATTATATCATAAATACAATTGATTATTTGACAAGTAACGAGCAAATGCCTTCTTCGGTAATAATTGGGGTAGAATCAACACAAGAAAAAAGATATGGTGAAACACAGTTAGAAATCAGTGACAAAGAAGTTTTTGGATCCAAAAATGAAAATTTCATTATGGAAGAATTAACTGCGTTTGCGAGGAAAGAACTACAAGTTAAAGGATTTATCACATTAATTGGTCATTCTCGCTATGGCTATTTCACCTCTTATTTGTTGACCAAATATCCAGAAAAGCTAAATGCGGTAATTTCTTTAAGTCCATTTACAATTCAAAAAAATGTCAATTTAAGCGATTCAATTGCAACACTTTATGCGAATTATTCTTCAAAGAAACATTTATATTACCGTTTTGGAATTGGCCAAGATTATCCTGAAAATTTCGAGGAATTGGATACTAAATTAGCAAAGGTTCATACTCCAAGTAAAGCAGCCAATTTTAATGGACAATTTTATCCTGAAGCGGATCACAACGTCACTCCAGGTTTGAGAATTGCAACAGCATTGTTTGAGGTATTTGAATTTTGGAGCAAGCAGCAAAATAAATTCATGAAAAATGAACTGAAAGATTTTTCATCCTTAAAGCAGCTCTCAGAAAATATACAACAGCATTATGGTGCAGACCTAAGTTTTTCCTTGGGTACTTTAAATGGAAAAGGATGGTACTTTTTTGGAGAGGGAGAATTTGAAAAGGCAATTCAAGCCTGGGAACTTATGTTACTAGCTTATCCAAATTTTGCAGATGGCTATTTTGCAATCATTGAAGCAAAAAAGGAATTGAAACAAGATTATTCTGAAGTATTAAAAAAATTAAAAACATGTCTCAGTACCACCGAATTTTATTCCAAGGAGGAGTTAATTGAATTGCTAAAAGAATTTGAGAAACTATAACTATTTTCCTGTAATTCTAAAGCGCAATAAGCAACTTGTTTAGCCCTATTTTCAGATTGAAGGGCAAAATTTGTATTTCGCAAAAATCACACGCCCCGACGGAGTCCGGAAAGCCCGCATGAGTGCAGCGAAGAGGACTTGCAG
>CAZHLZ010000510.1:0-2140 GCA_964532475.1 uncultured Chitinophaga sp. | reverse complement strand
GATTCCGGTAGGACAAACATGAATACATTGTTTACAATCGATGCAATCTCCAAAACCTTTTTCTTCGCGATTTTCATCTTTTTTGAATTTTGCTCTTTCTTCTCCACGCTTTTTGTCATAGGCAACGACCATGGTGTTTTGGTCAAGTAATACTCCTTGTAATCTTCCATAAGGACAAATTGTAGTACAAACTTGTTCTCTTAAGAAGGCAAAAACTCCGTAAAATACGTATGTAAATACGATGATTGCAATCAAACCACCAATGTGTGAACCAATTGGATCGGTAATAATTTTCCATAATTCATCCGAGCCAATGATGTAGGCCAAAAAAGTATTGGAAATGATGAAGGAAATTAACCAAAAAGTCACATGTTTCCCACCTCTTTTGATGATTTTTTCTTTATCCCACTTTTGAGAATCTAATTTTTTTTGATGTGTCCAATCTCCTTCAATGAGGTATTCAACCCTGCGGAAAAGCATTTCCATGAAAATTGTTTGAGGGCACACCCAGCCGCAAAATAATCGACCAAAAATGATGGTAAAGAAGATAACAAAAACGACTCCAAGTACTAGTGCAATGGCAAAGATGTAGAAATCTTGTGGCCAAAATACTTTCCAGAAAATAACAAATTTACGTTCAACGATGTTAAACATAAACATTTGTTCACCTCGAATTTTGAGATAAGGTGAAAGAAATAATAAGAAAAGTAAAACATAACTTACAATTTTTCTACGATTGTACCATGTTCCCTTTGGTTTTTTAGGAAAAATCCAAATTCGTTTTCCTTTTTCGTTTACTGTTGCAATACGATCTCTAAAGGATTCGTCTGCTTCTATTTTTTCAAAATCGATGTTCATTGTGTAAGAATATTAGTTTGAAAAATAATTAATTTGTTTGTGAATTTTATGTCAGTGAATGTGTTTTTTGTGCAGTATTTGGAGTATTTGACTTTTAGATTTTTAGATTGAGACCATTTAGTCTAACAATCTAAAAATCTATCTATCTAATAATCTATTATTCTATTTCTCCATAATCGTACCCTGCGCTTCTTTACCAGCAGCTTCTTTTAATTGTAAAACAAAAGAAGAAACTTGCTGAATTTGAATCGGATTTAATTTTGATGCATGTTCAGGCATTCCATTTGCCGTACCCAATTTGATTGTTTTGTAAACATCTTTCACATCAAAACCGTAAATCCATGCTTTATCCGTTAAGTTAGGACCAATATTTCCTTCTCCATTTGGATTGTGACAGGTAACACAATTTGTTTGAAAGATCGATTTTCCAGCAGAAATATCGCTCGCAGCAGTCATAATTGTTGCATTTGTTTCATCCACGTTCATAGCCATTTTTGAAAGGTAAGCTTTCACATCTTTTTCAGATTGCTTCATGTCTTTTTCGTAGGCTTTGATTTGTAAATCAGAAGTTCCTAACACATGATAATCAACCATGTAGTAAATGGAAAAAACAACCGTTGCAACGAATCCCCAAACCCACCATGGTGGTAAATTATTATCTAACTCACGGATTCCATCGTATTCATGATGCAACATAATTTTAGATTCCTCTTCAATTGGAACTGCATCAGTAAGTACTTTATTGATTTTTTTCGTAACAGGAACTTCTTTTGCAATTTCTTTCTCAGTTTTCACCATAGATAAGAAATTTTTAAACATATTTCTCAAATAAATGATGATTCCCATCAAAATTACATTGATTGCAATTAAGAAATATAAATCACTTTTCTCAACAAGAAGCCAAAGTGTTGGTTCTGCAACGCTTTCTCCTGGTGCTGTAAATTGTAATGCGAAGGAGCTATTTTGACTAGCAATGAAACCAAAAGTAATGATTACAATTATCGCTTTTAAAAGTCCTGAACTTTTATCACTCAGACGTTTTTTGAAATAATCAGATTTTACAAGGGTTTGAATTGAGTTTGAAATAACCAAAATTGCAATTAATTGTATTAAAATTCCAACTAGCAACCAGTAAAACAAATCTAAATTGTCTTTGTAGTTTGGTTTCAAGTTAACGGGAACGTCTGTTTTACCGTCTGCTGTAACTGTAGTTGGAGTTACAGGTTCAACCTTCACATAAGAATCAACAAAATCCAATATTTGATCAACTTCTTCTTTTGTA
>CAZHLZ010000509.1:0-2145 GCA_964532475.1 uncultured Chitinophaga sp. | reverse complement strand
CTATCCGTACAAAAGTATATCATGCTTCTTGAATTAAAAACTAATTACCTTCACTTGTCTGATAAAACCTGAGATTATACTCGATAGATTTACTTCTATTGATAAAGTTGTCCATTTTAAAACATACATATACTAGTACAGAAAAGTAATAGTTGACGGATGAGTCTATTTATTATCTTATAGAAGCTTATATATTGTTCTTCAAACGAATAAAATCGGTGCTCTCGAAGCACTATATTTAACCGATGCATTGAAAAGAATAAAGTAGGTAAAGTTTCAAATCGATTTTATTAATCAAATTATCAATGTTAGGGAGGTTTTTTTCTATCAACGACAGATATCAACATTTTCTTTTTGTATCGTCTAGAAATTTTTTAAAATTAATTAAATAAAACAATTCAATATTTACCGGAAAATTAGTCTTTTCGCGTGTAGATGTTACGTCATATGATGTTTTCTCCTGCTACATGTAGCAATTAAATCTCTTTGTTCGAAATGATCCCGCCAAATAGTAACTCATCTCTATCATTAACTAATATATTCGATTTAGACGTTACAAAAACTAATACTTTATAATAACAAAATCGGAGACGATGGAGCAAAACATCTGGCTGAAAGTCTTAAAGTCAATAAAGTGAGATATTATTTTAATTATATTTTGAGATCCATTTACTTCAATAATACAGATTTTACGTTATAAAATAGCGATTTCATCGAAAGCTTCCCTTTATTCAATCTTTAAGCAGACAACGATAATTAGAACGAAAACTACTGTTTTTTCATGTAGGTATTGAGCAGTTTGAATTTAAATACAAATCAAATTAGTGATAACGGCACACAGTATCTGACAGATGCTTTAAAATTAAACACAGTAAGCCACTGTCTATTTCAAATGTGTTTTTATTGTAATTAGCAAGAATGCAAATGCTAGAATATTTCATCTAATAGATAAGTTGAGAGTTTTTGCGAATCAATACAATAAATCTTGATGAATACTTGCGCTTTATTAGCCGTAGCCTTTTTGATTCTTGTAGGCGTTAGTAGTATTGTATTTGAATAATAATCAAATCCGAGATAAAAGAATCTACTTTTTGAGTGAACCCTCAAAGTGAATTTTTACATCCAATAGTAATAGCAAAATCTTAATTCACGGATCTTTCTACTATTTATTATCTTATAGGCACTTACGTATCTGAATCTTCAAACGAATAAAATCGGTGACCTCGGAGCACAATATTTAGCCGATGCATTGAAAGTTAATAAAGTGAGTGAAGTTTTCTATTGAATTTTTTTCGTCGAATTATCATCAATGTCAGAGAAAATTTTTTTCTGAAATAGATAGATGCGAACATTTTCTTTATGTGATAGCTTCCCTATTAGAATGAGTCTATGAAAATCGCAATACATCTCTGAAATTAATTCAAATCTTTCATTTAGACGTTACAAGATTTGCGTCTTCCTAATAACAAAATCGGAGATGAAGGAGCGAAGTATCTAGCTGAAAGTCTTAAAGCCAATAAAGTAAGAGACATATATTTACAACATAGATAGAACTGATAGTATAGTACAGTTAACTGCAATAATCAATAGGAATGACAATAGTTTATTATCCGATTAAATAGATAGATTGGAGATTAATGCAAATTCATTAACCAGCTTTTTTCTTAATTATTGTAGACGCTGACAGTGTTGTATTTGAATAATAATCAAATCGGAGATCAAGGAGCACAGTACTTAGGTGATGCTTTAAAAACAAATCAAGTGAGTAGACAAAGAAAAGGCACATTAGCTTTTATTTTGAGATTAAGATTTTCTTGAGTAAGCATTATAGGATAGTTAGACATTAAGCTTTTTTCGATAATTGACTTTTGCAGAGAGAGAACGTCAAATTTATCAAATATAATTATTTATTTTTTATTTTTTTTATGCAGAAATTACAACAGTTGTACTTATATCAGAATCAGATTGGAGATCAAGGAGCACAATATTTAGGTGATGCACTAAAAGTGAATCAAGTAAGTTGACTTTTGAAAATTCTGACTATAGTAATTGAGTGATTTAAAGTAATTAATAATTCCTAATAGTGATAGATAGTCTTCAACATAGTATGATACAATAAGTTGTTTAGTATTATTCAGATTTGTT
>CAZHLZ010000508.1:0-2151 GCA_964532475.1 uncultured Chitinophaga sp. | reverse complement strand
AGAAACATCAAACACTTTGCCTGAAAATAAATTTGATGCCGTAGTCTTGGGTGTTTCGCACAATGAATTTTTGAACTTAGACATAAACAGCTTAAAAAAGTCATCAAACAGTGTTGTTTTTGACGTAAAAGGTATCTTGAAAATTAATGTCGACGGAAGATTATAAAAAAATTTATAATGGAAAATATATTAATTACTGGAGCTGCTGGTTTTATTGGTTCAAATTTTGTTTCCTATTTTCTTGAAAATAATAGAGAATCTCAGATTATTGTTCTTGATAAATTGACCTATGCGGGATCTCTTGACAATTTGGACGAAGTGTCAAATAATGAGAGGTTTACCTTTGTGAAGGGTGATATTTGTGATAAAGAGTTGGTAAATGAATTATTTACGAAGTACCAATTTCAAGGCGTGATTCATTTTGCAGCAGAATCACATGTAGACAACTCTATTTCAGGACCTGAAACATTTATTTATACAAACATTTTAGGGACTTTTAACCTAATTGAGGCAGCTAGAAAATTGTGGTTAAATTCTCCATTTCAGTGCAATGAAGAGTTTGTTAATGCTCGTTTTCATCATATTTCTACGGATGAAGTTTATGGTACGTTAGGAGCTACTGGCTTGTTCACAGAATCAACTCCGATTGCTCCAAATAGTCCTTACAGTGCATCAAAAGCTTCAAGTGATTTATTAGTGAGGAGTTACTTTCACACTTTTGGATTAAATGTTGTTACCACAAATTGTTCTAATAATTATGGACCAAAGCAACATGATGAAAAGTTGATTCCGACCATAATACGAAAAGCATTAAACCATGAGCAAATACCAATTTATGGTGATGGTAAAAACATTAGGGATTGGTTATATGTATTGGATCATTGCAAAGCTATAGATTTGGTTTTCAAAAAAGGTAAAGTTGGTGAAATTTACAATATTGGTGCTCAAAATGAGATGACAAATATTCAAATTGCCAAAGTTATTTGTTCAATTTTAGATGAGATTATTCCACTTGAAAAGGGATCATACGAACAATTTATTAGCTATGTTAGTGACCGACCAGGTCATGACAAACGATATGCGATTGATTCAAGTAAAATCGAAAATGAATTAGCTTGGAAGATTGAAACAAGTTTTGAGGAAGGTATTAGATTTACGATAGATAATTATAAAAAAAAATATAAATGAAAAAAATAAATTCGATTTGTTGCATCGGTGCAGGTTATGTTGGAGGTCCAACAATGTCAGTTATTGCCCAAAAATGTCCAGATATAAAGGTAACAGTTGTTGATTTAAATGAAGACAGAATTGCAAGATGGAATAATCCTGACGTTACAAAAATTCCAATTTATGAGCCTGGTTTAAGTGATGTTGTAAAGGATGCAAGAGGTAGAAACTTATTTTTCTCAACAAATGTAGATCAAGCAATTGAAGATGCTGATATGATATTTATTTCTGTTAATACACCAACAAAAACTTATGGAGTAGGTAAAGGTATGGCAGCAGATCTTAAGTATATAGAATTATGCGCAAGACAAATAGCAAGAGTTGCTAAAACTGACAAAATTGTTGTTGAAAAATCAACCTTACCTGTTAGAACTGCAGAAGCTATTAAAAGCATTCTTGAAAACACTGGAAATGGTGTTAATTTTCAAATTTTATCAAATCCAGAATTCCTTGCCGAAGGAACAGCAGTACAAGATTTGTTTAATCCTGATAGAGTGTTAATTGGGGGTGATACCACAGTTGAAGGAGAAAAGGCAAAAAGTGCTTTAGTTGAAATTTATGCCCAATGGATTGATAGATCAAAAATTTTGACCACTAATTTATGGTCTTCAGAATTATCAAAATTAACAGCAAATGCATTTTTGGCTCAACGAGTTTCATCCATAAATGCAATCTCTGAATTGTGCGAAGTTACTGGTGCAAACGTAAAGGAGGTTTCACGTGCTATAGGAACTGATAGTAGAATTGGACCTAAATTCTTAAATGCTTCTGTTGGTTTTGGTGGTTCCTGCTTTCAAAAAGATATTTTAAATTTAGTTTACATAGCTAGATCTTATGGATTAAATGAAGTAGCATATTATTGGGAACAATTCATAATAATGAATGATCATCAAAAAAATCGTTTCGCGAAAAATATTGTTAAGA
>CAZHLZ010000507.1:0-2152 GCA_964532475.1 uncultured Chitinophaga sp. | reverse complement strand
AATAGAATTCTGAAACCATAAAAAAATCAAACACAAGTTGAAAACATTTTAATACAAACCTTTCTGGTTTACTAAACGTTAATAAAACAAATCTAAATTAAATTTTATGAAAAAAACATTACTTTTTGTTAGTTTATTTGCTGCTAGTGCTTCTTTTGCACAAAATTGCAGTAAACTTTTTATTTCAGAATATGTGGAAGGTTCTGGAAATGATAAAGGATTGGAGCTTTATAATCCAACATCATCGCCGATTAATTTAAGTGGATACTCTATTGAAAGACATTCTAATGGTGCAAGTGATGCTGGTAATGGTGGAGTTTTGCAACTTAATGGTGTTATTGAAGCATTTTCAACCTTTGTAATTGTAAATGGCCAAACAACCGGTACTGCGAATTCACCAGCTGTAACACCTGCTTTGCAACAGTTAGCTGACCTGTTAGATGGAGCTTATCCTGCACCAACATACATGAATGGTAATGATGCAATCTTATTAAAAAATGGTAGTACGATAATTGATATCTTAGGTAAATCAGGGGATGCTTCCATTGCATCAAGTGATGGTTGGAGCGATGCTTTCCCTTACGATGGATCAGCAGGAGTGATTTGGACAGAAAACCATACACTAATCAGAAAACCAACAGTATTGGAAGGAGTATCTACTAACCCAACAACATTTATCGTAACAACAGAGTGGGATTCGTTACCAAGTAATACTTGGTCAAATTTGGGTTTACATACTTGTAATTGTGGTTTAGGAATAAATAAAATTAACAAAATTGAATTTTCAGTTTTCCCTAATCCTTCAAATTCTAAAGTTTATGTGAATTCTGAGGCTAATTTCACATCTATTTCATTGGTAAATATGGTTGGAAAAGAAGTTCTTGCTTTAAATAACTTAAACACTAGTTCTACAATTTTAAATGTTGCTACCTTAGAAAAAGGCATTTACATAGTTAGAATCACAAACTCAGACGCAACAATTAGCAATAAGCAAATAGTTGTTGAGTAAATTAAATATTTTATTGAAATCATTAATAATAAACTAGTTGTCTAAACATTTGATAGCTAGTTTATTTTTTTTACCCTCTTCCTCACTAATTGTATAAGGTTTAGGTCCAAAAAAATGGATTAATTAAAATTATTCTTTAAGACTAATTACAATATATTATCTGAATATGAAAAATATTTTAATATTTCTTTTCACACTACCATTTTTAGCATTTTCGCAAGAAAAGGTACAAATAAAGGGTACAGTTTATGACGCTTCTACCAAAGAAATTTTAGCAGGTGCGAAAATAATATACGAAACAAATAAAGGTGCAATTTCTGATTTCGATGGGAATTTCACAATAAACGCTGAGTCAGGAAAAACTTATGAACTAAAAGTAAGCTTCTTAAGTTACGCTACTCAAACCGTTAATGTACTTGCTAAAAGTAAAATGGATCCTCTAAAAATTTATCTTGAATCTGAAGTAAAAGAACAAGATGAAGTGATTGCAAAAGGAGAAATTGCAAAAATCAGAGAAACACCCGTTGCATTCTCAAATTTGTCAGCTAAACAAATTGGTGAAGAATTAGGCACCAGAGATTTACCAATGATATTAAATTCAACTCCAGGAGCTTATGCAACAGAAAGTGGAGGTGGTTCAGGAGATGCTAGAGTTTCCATTCGTGGGTTTGACCAAAGAAACGTTGCTGTTTTGGTGGATGGTGTTCCCGTAAATGATATGGAAAACGGTCAAGTTTACTGGAGCAACTGGGATGGACTTGGAGACATCACAAGAACCATGCAAGTACAAAGAGGTCTAGGAGCATCCAAATTAGCAATTGTCTCCGTTGGGGGAACTATGAATATTATCACAAAAGGAATTGACTCAAAAATGGGTGCACAAGTGAAACAAGAAGTGAATAGTTTTGGATTATTCAAAACTTCATTTGGCTATAATTCTGGAATGTTGAAGGGGAAATGGGGATTTACTGTTGCAGGGGCAAGAAAATGGGGTTCAAGTTATGCTGATGCAACTTTCACTGATGCATGGTCGTATTTCTTCAAAGTTCAGAAAAAAATAGGAACTCATACATTAACCTTTGGAATTAATGGTGCACCACAATCTCACGGTCAAAGAACTTTAAGATTACCAATTGCAATTAT
>CAZHLZ010000506.1:0-2153 GCA_964532475.1 uncultured Chitinophaga sp. | reverse complement strand
ATGGAAAAAAATTTTAGAAAATTTGGTCGTTCAACAAATTGATAGAGAAATTGATTTACTCACAAATTCACCTAAAGAAAGATATGAAAGGGTTTTAAAAAGAAGTCCAAAACTTTTTCAAGAGATTCCCAACAGACATATCGCAAATTATTTAAGAATGAGTCCTGAAACCCTTTCACGTCTAAAAAAGTCTTGATTTGAATCAAGTTTTTTGAAATTATTTCTATCGAAATTTGCATTAAAATTAAAAATATGCAGACAGAAAATTTTATACTTTCGCTAATCGAGCAAACCAAAAAAAACATAAAAGAGGTTGAATTACTTAAAGAAAACGATTTGCAAACCTTGACACGAAAGCGAAATGAGAAATCTTGGAGTATTTTAGAGTGCTTAGAACATTTGAATTTATATGGTGATTATTACTTACCTGAAATTGAAAAAAAGATCAATAATTCAAACAAATCCTCGGAATCCGAATATAAAAGTGGTATTTTAGGTAATTACTTCGCTAAAAGTATGTTACCAAAAGAAAAACTAAATAAGATGAAAACTTTTAAAGACAAAAACCCATTAAATTCGAAACTTGATAAGAGTGTCATTGACAAATTTCTTCAGCAACAAATAAAACTTTTAGATTTATTAACTCTTTCAAAAAACGTTAGTTTAAATAAAGTAAAAATTCAAACCTCGATTTCAAGTTTTATAAAATTAAGATTAGGAGATACATTTCAATTTATCATCAACCATAATCTGCGACATTTAAAGCAAATTGAAAGAATTCTTATTGAAAAAAATGATATTTGAAGAAAATTATATGGAGGAGAAAGAATGTGAAATTTCTAAAGAAAATATGATTATTGAACTGTAATTGTGTAGATTTGTGTAAAACAATCGCAAATTATTAAAAATGTTAACAAAAAAAATTACAATTATATTTTCCCTATTAGTTTTAACTTTATATACAAACTCTTGCAAACAAAAAGTTCTTCTTGATTTAAAAGAATTTAATGTATCTGAAACAGCTTTAAAAGACGGTGAAGAAATTGAAATTTTATGTTCTTCAGAAAACCCTGAAAATGGTGAAGAAGAATATTACATTCACATGATTGTTAAGTCTTTGGAATCCAATGATACCGTAAATTTATTGTTTAAAGGAGCTCGTGATGTCTCCTATCCGAAGTATACAAATTATTTGTCTCCGAAAAATGACTTTTACAAAATAATGGTAAATCAAGGAAATATCAAAGATGGTGA
Organism: uncultured Chitinophaga sp.; assembly: GCA_964532475.1. Lineage (GTDB taxonomy): Bacteria > Bacteroidota > Bacteroidia > Flavobacteriales_D > Crocinitomicaceae > M2408. The sequence continues at coordinate 899 of CAZHLZ010000506.1, read as the reverse complement.
CAATGTAAAAAATCTCAAAGTAAAGAATTATTCACAGGTATATAGTAATCCTGAATATATTACTTTAGATTGGAAAAAATATCCAAGTACAATTGGTTTTGCTGCCAAATCTTTTGATAATAAACAAGTTGACGAAATTATTGACGAGTCTATTCAAAAACTCGATCAATGAATCTAAGAACATTCAATCTTTATGCTGGCTGGATTTTATTCACTGGAATTGTCATCAGTCAATTTGTCTTTACCGTAATTTGCGTTGAAGAAGGCCGCATGATGCCATTTTTAGCACTTTTATTAGCTGTAATTTATTTTCCATTTTTTCTTTTCTCCAACGCTTCAGTATTGAATAGCGACAAATACAAGAAGGAACAAAACATACTAATAATCATTGGTTTAGTATTTCAAATTCTCTTCCCTTTACTTTTGCCTTTGTTTTTCGATGAAGAATTTATTTACCTAGCAATTATTCCAATAATCCTTACAATTGTATTAATTCTATTGAGAAAAAAACGAGAAATTCAACTTTTGATTTTAAACTGCTTGGGGCTTATTATCTGTCTAATCGTCTTTTTTTCGGGTATTTTAAGTACTTGATAATAAATTAGAAGAAATAATAAACTCCCTACAACTAACTTCTAACTTATAACTACTAACTAAAAACTATCCACCACTAACAACTTCCCTCCCCTTCCACTCCACACTCACAAAAACACTTAGCAAACCGATTAAAAACATATAAAAAGGATAAAACAAGGCGAAAAAGGGAATAAAAAGTAAGGTAACTCCATGTTTGATTTTAAGTACATAAGGCAGAAATAATAAAACTTCCACCGTAATTTTTGAAAGAAGAATAAATTCCCAAAAACTAGGATATGAAATCAACAAAACCACAAAAATCA
>CAZHLZ010000505.1:0-2156 GCA_964532475.1 uncultured Chitinophaga sp. | reverse complement strand
GTAGTGATTTCGCATTTATTCCATTACCTTACTATTTTAAAGAGAATTTGCAGGTAGGAAATGAGAAATTGATACACGAAACGCCTTTGGATTCTATCGGAATTAATGACAATATTACTTTTTTTGATGTACGGTTTTTTGTGTTTCGTAATTCAAAAGATTTGAAACAATACCATAGATCGGTCTCCTGTAGCTTTGGAATTAAAGGATATTTAAATTTGAAACACTTGAAAATATTTACACCAATTGGAAATCAAAATGTAAAGAGTAATCAAAAAAAATTTAACGGCCCCAACTCTTGATACCTAGATCACCAAGCTCAGCTGGATTAATAACCGACCATAATTGAATTTATAATCTTCAAAAAAAATAGAATATAAAAGAAAAAACCGATTTACGATTACAAAACGCAAAAAATGTTTCAAAAGATTCATTGATTGAAAAAATAAAAAACACAGATCAAACGCGTTTCGACCAAATGTTAATTGAATCAGAGGAACGAAAAAATTATTACTTCGTTCAACATAATTCCATTGCATATACAAGAACAGCAAAAACTTTAAAATTTCCTTTATTTAAAGATCTAGTCAACGATTTTGAAAGAAATATTGAACGAAGCGGCGAAGCTACTATTTTGGAACGAGATGGCATTATTCAAAAAATTATTTCAAAAGGAAAAGAACCGATAATTACACCTAAATATTCTGGTAAAAACTTAGTTTTTAGCGATCTAAAACTTGTTGCTGAAAACAATAAAGTAAATTTAAAACAACCAATTTACTATTTACCAAATGAAACAGAGAGATCTACTTGCAACACCTGCAGAGGAGAGATGTATACAACTTGTAAGGAAAGTGAATGTCATGGACAGCATATTTATAATTGCAGTAAATGTAGAACAGCAGGTACCTTAGATTGCGATGATTGCAACGCGCGAGGTGAATATACTTGTCCTAGTTGTAGTGGAAGGGGATATTTAAAATGTTCATCCTGCGGAGGGAGTGGAAGAGATAAATCAAGTGGCTCCATTCATTCAAAATGTAAATCATGTAATGGCTCTGGTGAAAGAAAATGTAGTTCAGTAAATTCATCTGCTGGTTTAACTGGTTTAGGACTTGGAAATTTAGCAGCTGCTGCTATAAAAAAAGGTGTTGGCCATGAATATTGTGGCGGTACTGGAATAATTAGATGTAAAAAATGTAAAACAACAGGAAAAATTACTTGCGACAAATGTGAAGGAGACGGAAGAATTGAATGTAAAACCTGTCATGGCGATCACGTTGATAATCGTTATGGTAAAGTAGATTGTATCACATGCGAAACAGCAGGAGAATTGGCTTCTATTTCATATATCGAAACAGAAATTGAAACAAATAATGTAGATTTGATTTTCACAGATGGCAAAAAAATAGAAGCACCGAACTTTGGTGTTGAAACGATCAAAAAATATGTAAATATTAATGAAAAAGGAGCACTAATTTACAAAAGCTTAAATGGAGAAAATATTGATAATTATGACGAATACAGTTTATTCTGCTCAAAAAACGCATTATCTGAAATTGGTATAAGTAAAGAAAGGTATCCTAAATTAATACAAGAAGAAATGTATTATGAAGGAGTTCCTTGCGCTACTTTTAATTATAATCACATTTTATCCGCAAGTTATCATGATGTTTCGGTTTTAAGTATTGACAAAGAACAAACAGTATTATTCCATACTAATCCTACTGCGGTTGCGGAGGAAAAAGAAACAATCAAACAAAAAATTGGAGAGCTATTACGAAAAGCATTCTCAACAAAATCATTTAAAATTAAAATTGATCGTAAACACGAAATGTTTTTAATGATTCACATGGCAAAAGCTGATGGTGTAATCGAAGAACAAGAAAAAAAATATATATCACAAACAATTACAGGTCTTCAAGGTTTCACAAATAAAGAAAAAGCAGAATTATTTGGACTAATGTCTGCAACTGTTTTACCTCCAATTTCTCCGCAAAACGCTTATTTTTCAAGTACAGAAAGAGCTGAAGAAGCTCAAAAAAAGATAATCGAATTGGTAGCAAAAGCAGATGGAGATTATGAGCCAGTTGAAAAAGCAAAAATAAATGAGATAAACAATGCAATTCTTGCTGGTCATAAAGCTAAACCAAGTG
>CAZHLZ010000504.1:0-2172 GCA_964532475.1 uncultured Chitinophaga sp. | reverse complement strand
CTTTTACTCCCCTTTGAATTTTGCAACAATTGATACTTCTGCAAAAAAATTAAATTTTTCACCGGATTTATTTGCTGCATATCAAAATGAAGGATTTGCATTTTTGACAGGTTTTAAAATTCATGGTAATTCACAATTTTCTGAGAAATTCAAAGCAAATTATTTACTTAGCTCAAGTTTAACTAATACAATTGTCACTCCATATTTAGGGAACTTACAAGCCAAATCTTATTTTTTCAATAGAGTTGGAAAGGATTTGATTTTAGCAAATGATTTGAGATTTCGCATGAATTATTCCATGAACAAACACCTTGAATTTCAAGGAGGAATTGACCACCAAATTATTGGAGAAGGAAATAGATCTATGTTGTCAGGTAATCAAGGAATTGCAAGTCCCTTTTTGTTGTTAAAAAGTTCGGTTTGGAAATTTGATTATTATTCTGTTCATCAAATTTGGAGAGAAGGTTCTAGTGGACATTACGTTCCAAAAGCTTCCTCCGCTCATTATTTAAATTTCAATTTAGGAAGGAAATTTTCAATAGGAATCTTTGAATCAGTAGTTCACGTAATAAAAGATACCATTTACAATAGAGGTTTTGAGGTTGAGTATTTAAATCCATTAATTTTTTATAGGCCTCAAGAGTATAGTATCGGTTCATCAGACAATGTATTACTTGGATTAAACGGATTTTTAACCTGGAAAAAAAATAGACTTTATGGACAAATTATTATCGACGATATTAATGTTCAAGAAATAAGAAATAAATCAAAATGGTGGGCCAATAAATATGGAATTCAAGCAGGTTACAAAACTTGGGGTAAATTTAGGCAAAAGGAATTCTTTTTCAGAACAGAATTCAATTACGTATCCCCTTTTACCTATTCCTCTCAAAATTTGAGTACTAGTTTTTCAAATCAATCTTTATCGGTAGCACATCCTTTAGGAGCTAATTTTGTTGAATGGTTTTCTGAATTAATTTTCCAGCATAAGCAATTTGAATTTGAGACTTGGCTACAAATTTATATGAAGGGAAATGATTTTGAAGGAAACCCTTCCTCTTTTGGCGGTGATATTTTAAAATCTTATTCTCTTCGACCTTATGGAGATTATGGCTATCCTTTGGGAGTTGGTGAAAAAATCTACCGTTTCCATTTTGGATCGAAAATTTCTCATACCATTGGCAAAAAAGAATGGAAATTATTCGTTGAACCAAGATTTATTTTAACAAAAATTTCTTCCAATATGGTGACAAATCCATGCCTAACAATTGGTTTTCATCATGATTTTGGTTCAGTTTCAAGGAATTATTAAAAACTTTAGGAATATGTTTCAGCCTTCAAAACTCCAAAACAATTATAGGCTCAAAATCCATTATAAGTGCAAACATTTTTTTATTCATTAAAACATTTTTAAAATCTTTCTGTTTTTATGTAACTTTTAATTCGTTAATCGTTTATTTCAAAAAATGAGCAAAAATGAATACACAAAAAAACAAAAATCAAAGTGAAAAAATAATTTCTACTGGTTTTAATTCCTTGGACAAGGCACTTGGTGGTTTTCGATCTTCTTGCCTTTATACTTTAGCTGGTGCCCCTTCGGTTGGCAAAACAACACTTGCTTTTTCATTAATTTCAGAACTAATTTCAAAAAAAGTTCCGCTTGCAATTTTCAGTTATGAATTAACTGAAAAACAGATTATTAACCGTTTTTGTGCCATAAAACACAAACTTTCTTTTGAGAAAATATCCCTTCAGAATGAAGTATCAGAAGAAGAACAAGTCGTCATTGAAAACGAATTTATCAGCTTCAAAAATTCACCGATTTATATAGAAGCAAATCCGATGTTGAGAATGGATGAATTAGTGAAACGTGCAAAAGATTTAAGAAAAAATAATGAGATAGAATTTTTATTTATTGATGACATTCAGCGGATTCCAATTGGAAGTATTGCACGGGAATATGCTGCGAATCGTGAACAAGAAATTTCGGCCAACGTGCGCGAACTAAAACGTCTTGCATTCGAATTAGAAATTCCGATTTTACTCATTTCTCAAATGAATCGATTGTTTATGTCTCGTTCTACAGCAATAAATGAAAAACCTTTTTTGGGTGACCTTCGGGATTCTGGATCAATTGAAAACGAATCTGATGTAATTCTATTTTTGTATCAA
>CAZHLZ010000503.1:0-2180 GCA_964532475.1 uncultured Chitinophaga sp. | reverse complement strand
TAACATTTAGTTGTTTTTGTTTGACCCTTTGAAATTTCTCAAGTGGTTGAATTTGATGTTTTTATTGTTTTATTAATTTAAAATATTGATTTTAAGTACTCCAGACGGGGTCACTTTTCAAGTAGTTAAAACGCTCAAACCTCCAGTAAAATGGGGGTTTTTTCGTTTTTGGTTTACCGTGAGTTTGCCGTGAGTGCAGCCAAAAAAAAGCAAAAATCTTGCAAAATCGTGAGTGTTTTTTGTAACCAAATCTTAATCTTTCGAGTAGGTTTTTTTAAACCACTAAACTTGAAATCATGTTATTTATTAGTATGCCCAAAATTACATTTTTCATCAGGAATACGAATATCCTGTATTGTCGTGTCAACCTTAATGGAACCAGTTCCGAATTTTCAACAGGAGAGAGATTAAATTTGAAGTACTGGAATCAAGATGCTCAAAGTTATTCAATCAAAAAAAGCGTTGTAAATACCATTATCGAATCACTAACATTTAAAATCAAATCAAAATCCGCTCTCAATGACTATGCTTCAGCTCGTGAATTGATCCAAGCAATGAAACCGAAAAAAAACATGGAAGTAAAAGCTTATTTGAGTGACTTGGTTCTAGCTTACATCGAATCACAAAAACCAATTATGAAAGCTGGAACAATCACAAATCACTACATCAAATATGAAAATTTATTGAAATACGAAATTTTTCGAAAAAAGAAATTTGACATGAACTCCAGTAAAGATAGTTTTGATCTTCCTGAATCTGAAAATTTTAAAGAATGGTTTATTTCTGATAAAAAAACATTTAATAAAAGCACCGCTTCAAGGAATTTGGAGTTTTACAGAAATGCTTTAAGGTTAGCACTCAAAAAACGAATAATCAAACCATTTGAGCTGGAGCTACTCGACATCGAGCGAGACAAACCAAAAAAACCAGTTCAATTATCAAAAAAAGAAATCGAAAAACTTCAAAACTCTGATCTAGGTTCTAAAACTCTAAACCAAATCAAAGATTTATACCTTTTCCAAATCGGTACAGGTTTAAGCTATGTTGATTTATATGCGAGCTGGCATATACAAAAAAGTGATTTAGGTTATATTTTGGAAGGAATTAGAGCAAAAAATAATCAAACTTTTTTTGTTCCAATTGACAAAAGTACTTTCGAAATAGTTGAAAAATATAATTTTGAGTTACCAAAATACACAAATCAAAAATACAATTATTACTTAAAAATTGTTGCTGGAATGTTGGCAATAAATAAGAAGCTCACAACTCATACAGGTCGAAAAACATTTGCCACAATTCAAAATGACCAAGGTTGGAGCATTGAGTCAATTGCAATCATGTTAGGTCACAACTCAATAAAAACCACGGAATCCTACTACATAAATAAATCAATAAACCGATTAGAAAACGAAATTAGGACCAGGTGTTAAACATGGTTTGGTGCCAGGATCTATTTAAACAAAAAAGTCCGGACAATTGCCCGGACTAAACTATGTAAGAAATTAGTTTTAAATTTTAATTCTAAGTTCTCCAGTTGCAGTTTTGTAGACAGCTCCAACTGAAAGTGGATTTGTATTATTTGCATAAGTTGGCAAATAATCAATGAATACATTAAGAATACTCAAAACATTTGGTTGTAATCTAATTCCTGTATTATCTATTACTATTTGACCATTTCCGCTTGAGTACATAGATGATGAAGTGCTACTATTTATTTCAATTCCAGAGACACCATTATCTACACTTATTGTTATATAAGAATCGTGTTCTAATTTAATACCATTAGAATCACCAAGTATTTCCAAGAAACCAGTTTCTGTTCCAGTTGCTTCCAAATTAATTCTAGTAGCATTAATATTAACATCTTCTGTTGTTTCAATTTCAAAAACTTCACCAGAAAAACCACATGTAGCAAAGTTTTCTGTAATAACATCTTCACCTCCAGCATTAATTGTCCCGTTTACTCCGTAACCTTCATACTGCTCAATTAAAGCGTAAATTTGTTCAGGAGCATAAGCATTCCCTTCTTGGTCAATTACATCAATTAAAGCAAAAGAAAATGGTTCACCATCGGCTGGGTTTATTGGGGGTGATTGTAAACACATCATTTACAAATGAATATTGATAAATGCATATCATTAAGTTTACCCCCAAAACGTAAATAGATTACGTTGTAGTGG
>CAZHLZ010000502.1:0-2184 GCA_964532475.1 uncultured Chitinophaga sp. | reverse complement strand
GCACCATTGAACTCTAATCAGGAGCTGGTTGTAAGTAAAGTAAGAGAAAAAGCACCATGGATTCTTAAAAAGCAAAATGAGTTTTTAAGATACCACCCATTAACTCCCCAAAGAAAATACGTGAATGGAGAAACGCATTTATACCTTGGTAAGCAATATCGCATTCAATTAAACGAATCACAGGAAAATTCAGTCAAATTAGTAAAAGGGAAATTAATAGTAAATCACGTAAATTCTATCCAACCTGAAAAATTACTCCTTGATTGGTATAAGGAAAAATCTATCATCCTATTTCATGAACTGCTAAATCAGTCGATAACTAAATTTACAAAGTACAATTTAAGCATACCACCACTTCAGATTCGTTACATGAAAAAACGTTGGGGAAGTTGCACACCAAATGGAAAAGTAATTTTAAATGTCGATTTAATAAGAGCTCCCAAAGGTTGTATAGAATATGTAATTATACATGAGCTATGTCATTTAGTTCATCACAACCACAATAAATCCTTTTACGACCTTCAAGAAAGCATCATGCCAGATTGGAAAAAATGGAAAGAAAGATTAGAACATTGTTTAGTTTAACTTAAAGTAACCACCAAATGAATAAAAGTAAGTTTTCATATAAAGATGCAACAATAAGTTTTATGAGCCTTCTGGCATTGATTGTTTTATGGTTGTTCTTAAATGAACGCGCAAAAAATAAAAGGAAAAATGAAATAATTGACCGTTTAAAAAACGACAATTTCAATTTAAAACAAAATTATTTAGCTCTATTCGAACAAATTATAATTGCACAAAACAATGTTGAACCAAGTGTTCTTGCTGAATTGCAAAAATTAAAAAGTGAATTTGATGGGCTAGATCAATCTATTCATATCGAACTAGATTCTGTTATTAAACGAGTTAATGCTGGTGAGCATGCTAAAGGAGTAAAAGACCTTGCAAAAATTGTTGAGTATAGTTTAAAAAATAAGGCGTCCAAAGATGAAACCTTTAAAAACAAACCAATGCTTCATAATTTATTAGAACACGCACATAATTGCAAATGGATTACACCTCGGCAATTTCAAAATGGGTTACTTTTAAAAGAAATTCGAAACAAAGAGAGTCATGAGCTTGCTGTGGAAGAGCAAGAATTTAATATAGGGTTGGCTATTTTTGCTGGTATAGATATTCTATACACAATTTCAAATATCCAAAACACCTAATAAGCACACAAATATTTCTGTTATGAAGAAAAAAATTGATGAAACTCAATGGCAACATTTATTTGAAGCTTACAAAGAAAGTTCTATCCAATTTGATAAGAATGTACTTTATATTTCTGCAGGTGCTCTGGGTCTTTCAATGACTTTTATTAAAGATATTGTTCCTCTGCATGAATCAATTTACATTTCTTTACTTTTAGTCGCTTGGTCGATTTTTACGTTGGTTATTTTCATGAGTTTGTTTTCATATTACCTTTCAATGAAAGCTTTAAACAGAGAAATGCTAGATTTATATGTAGAAGAAAAGCATCGTAAAGAAAATAAATCAAATAAGTGGGTTAAACGTTTAAATATTGGTATGCTAGGAGGCTTGCCAATAGGACTGATTTTTTTAATTATTTTTATTGCAATAAATGTATCTAGTATGACAAAAAAGCAAGCGCAACAATCAACAAAGTCTGTAGTTGTTCAAAAATATGGGATTGAAGTTCCTAAGAAACCAGTTTTAAAACCTAAAGTAAATACTAAAAACCAAAAATAAAGTAAAATGGGAAAGCAAAATAATCAAGGATCAAATCCACATCCTACACATCCAATTCCAGGTACAAAAGGTATTGAAGTTCCACAACGTCCTCAAACTCCACCTCCGAATCCAACACCTCCGAATAAATAAACTATAATCTCCTTTTAAAATTAGTGTTAGGCTGCTTTTACGGTCTTCATTTCCAATCTGTCCGCTAAGGCGTTCAGGATTTCCACTTTCGCCCTAGCAGGCCAAAACTCATTGATTCCATTTCTTTCCACCAATCCGTTTTGCCTAAATTCCATTTCTATTTTCAATTTTCGTAGTCAAGAATAGCAGCTTCTTATAATTTCTGTTCTTTACAAATTAAAATCTAAGCAGCTATCCTTGATGAGGATTATCGTTCTTTTAAAGATTTTTTTTCAATTTTTCTTTCTCATAAAATTCCTT
>CAZHLZ010000501.1:0-2197 GCA_964532475.1 uncultured Chitinophaga sp. | reverse complement strand
TTATCACTACCTTTATCAGCACCTTTATCACTACCTTTATCAAAAGTGATAATGCTTATCATGCTACTTTTGTATGGATTAAAAGATGGTGAATAAAAGACATAACCCCAAGTATGTAATTCCTTCAAGCACTTCGTGTATGTGTTTACAGAACCAATTTTTGCTTCATTCATGATTACTGCTCTCACGATTTGGAAATCACTTGAAAATTGATTGAAATTCCATGTGTGAAAAAGCGCGTAATACAAACTTATGTGCCATGGAGACAAACGATCATCTGCTACAATCCGCTTGTGAATGAATTGCAAATGCTTGATATAATTGATTTTCTCGCTCAAAATTCAAAATGTTAGGTTTATACATCGTAATTGAATTTATTTTCATCAATGATTTTTTGAATTGCATCTGAAGAATATAAAATTGTACCTCCAATTTTGGTAAAGGGAAGTGTGCCGTTTACTCTCAGATTTTGTAAAGTGCCTGATGAAATTTTCAGAATATCTCTTACTTGATAGGACTTCAAAAATGTTGTACCCAAAATCTCACTTACTTTTTTGTTTTCAGGTAAACTGATGATGATTTTGATTTCTTGAAGTAGTTCTCTCTTTAATTCATCTTTAAAGATGTCTAAATCTTCTTGTGTGATTGGATTTGTTGCCATGCTATTTACATTTAATTTTATTGCAAATTGATGCAAAAAAAATTAAATTCCCATGTTGCACCATGTTGCACAACATTGGAGCAAAACCTTATAAATAAAGGGCTGTAGGACTTTCATTTTTTTGAAAATAATTTATGGAATATTTTTTGTACCTTTATAAATAAAATTTCAAGTATGAAAACAGAAGATGAAAATATCCGGAATCAGTTTTTACAATTGGAGTTGGAAGAGTTTATGATAGAGAATCACATTGAAGATATCAATATTCTTTTCTCTAAAACACCTGAAGAGTTAATGAAAGAAACTGATTTGGCAATACAAGTGATTGCTTATATTCAAAAAATAAAGAAGGAATTAGAGTAGATTTTTGTCTAAAATTGAGATGATATTTTTCAATTCAATGATGAGGTCTTTGCTCGTTTGTGGATCTTTCATGTATAATCTATTTCTAATACCATCCATGTCAAATTCTTCTGATTTGTCAGAAGTGAAATTGGCACTGATGAAACGAGCTAAATCACTCTTATTCATTTTGTCAATCAGATTTGTTTGATTTAAAGTTTGAAGTAAAAGTATCATGCTAGAAGCATCTTTTTTTAGATGTATTTTAATCCTTTCTTGACTTACTTTTGGTGCTTTATCCTTTTCGATGATGCCGACATAATTTAAGCAATTCAATTCTTTAGAACACATGGTCATTAGTTGTGTTTTTAAATCAATTTTGGAATCTGCAAACATGGAGTTTACCCGAATTGGGAAATTAACAAACTTAGTGTGTAAATCCATAAAAAATTGAATTTTGGAACGTGTATCAGTTAATTTTTGACCTTTTTCTTGTAAATCAGCTGAAATCCAATTCAAAAGGTGGTATTCATTAAAATTCATTTCGATTAAAAACTCAATAAATCTATTTGTTGTCAATTGATTGATATGTACAAATGATTGAATGAGTTTCTCCAAATAATTTGTAAAAACATTAATGTAATTGTATCTTTTGAAATTGATATCTGTATTCAATGAATTTCGTTTGAAATCTTGTAAAACATTCAGCACAATTAGTTTTAAATCTTTAGCAATGATGGAATAATTGAGAGCATTTTCGATGTATTCAATTCTGCTTTGCAACTCAAGCATGCTGGAACGCATTTTGGAAGAGCTAACATTAAATGTTTTTTCAATGCAATTTTCATAACGTGAATCAATGCTATCGATCAATTTCTCCAGGTAAACGAGAATTGTGATTATGTAATCAATTCGGTTGTATTCTTCTTTTACCATCAGTTTACAATCCTCCATCTGGATGTTGTAATCTTTCAATATTTCGTAAAAATTTTGGTTTATTTCAAATTTAATACGCTGATAAACATTCATCAATCCTTCATGATTTGTTTCGAATAGCTTGGAATATTTAATGGCCTGTAAAACGGAATCAAAACTCTTTTTGACTTCTAAAATAAATGAATAATATCGTAAATGATTTAATTCCAATTTCTCCCATTTACTGGCTTGTGTAAATGTTATGGTATAATTGTTTTT
>CAZHLZ010000500.1:379-2198 GCA_964532475.1 uncultured Chitinophaga sp. | reverse complement strand
GTCTTGTGGAGAATTTGAGATTCCAGAGGCATTTACTCCAGATGGTGATGGTGTCAATGATGCTTTTGTAATTGTTGGAATAGAAAATTATCCAGATAATAAGTTAATTATTTATAATAGATGGGGTAATATTGTTTATGAAGCTACAGGTTATTTGAATGATTGGAATGGAATTTCTAATAGTCAATACAATATTCAAGGCGATGAATTACCATCTGGAACGTATTATTATTTACTAGATACAAAAGATGAAACTAAAGGAATAATAAAAGGTTATGTTTACATTGAAAGATAATAAAATAGCCCCACTTGTTGGGGCTACTAAAACAAAAAATATGAAAAAAGTAGTTTTTATTCTAGCATGCATTTTGAGTTTTAGTACTCAATATTTCGCGCAGCAAGATGCACAGTTTGCTCAATATTTTGACAATACTCTATTTGTTAATCCAGCTTATGCAGGAAGTAGAGGGATGTTAAATGTTACTTCTATTCACCGTGAACAATGGGTTGGTTTTACAGGAAGACCAAGGTCAACAACCTTAAGTATTCACTCACCATTGAAATATAAATCAATTGGATTAGGATTAACAATGGTTGCAGATGAAGCAGGACCAGTGAAACAAAATATGTTTTATGGAGATTTTTCCTACACTTTAAAATTTAAGAAAAATAGAAAGTTGGTATTTGGTTTAAAAGGAGGAATAAATATGATTAACATTGGTAAGACTTCTTTAGAAACAATTCAAGAAGGCGATCCTAAACTTTTACTAAATGTTAGAAATCATATCAATCCGAACTTTGGAACAGGAATTTATTACCATACACCTTCATTTTTTATGGGATTAAGTACTCCTAAAATTTTGGAGCAAAGTTATGATGGGGGTACAACAAATATCGAAAGAAGACACTACTTTTTCATTACAGGAGGAGTATTTAATGTAAATAAGGAATGGAAATTAAGACCAAGTGTTCAGGCAAAATATACAATCGGTGCACCGTTGAGTGTGGATATGTCAGTAGCTGGAATCTATAATGAAAAATTCTGGGTAGGGGCTATGTATCGATTAGATGCTGCTTTTGCTGCTTTCGTGCAATTTCAAATTTCAAATCAGTTTAAAGTGGGAATGGCTTCTGAATTTGGAACTCAAGAAATTAGGAATTATAACTATGGTACATTTGAGATTATGGCCTCTTATGATTTTGTATTCAAAAAAGACGGTATTCGTTCACCAAGATATTTTTAAAATTTATTATGAAAAAATTAGTAGTAGTACTATTTGTTATTTGCAGTTTTGTCGTAAATGCCCAATCAGGTAAATTAAAGAAGGCTGATAATTTATATGAAAGATTAGCATATACCCCTGCATCTGCCCTGTATCAAGAGTTACTTGGTTCTGAGGTGGATTCACCTGAACTTCAATCGAAATTGGCTTATTGCTATTACCAAACAGGAAGATTGCTTGAAGCTGAAAAAATGTATTCCGAATTGATAAAGGGAAATGCAAATTCTACAATTGATATTTATCACTATGCACAAACCTTGAAGCAAAACGGAAACTATACGGAGTCTGATAAGTGGATGAAAAAATACCATCTATTGGCACAAAGCGATTCCAGAGGAAAAGAATTTATTGAAAATGAGAATTACGTCGAAAAAATTGAAAAAAACGGAAATAAGTTTTCGATTCGAAATTTAGAAATTAATACCTCTGAACTCGATTTTGGAGGGTATTTGAATGGTAATACTGCTTTCTTTGTTTCAAATAGAGGTGAAAATCCTCATGTTAAAAATACGTGGGCTTGGAGTGAAAATAATTTT
>CAZHLZ010000500.1:0-369 GCA_964532475.1 uncultured Chitinophaga sp. | reverse complement strand
CTGTATTAATTCTATTTTGGAAAAAGATAGTTATCAAAATTTAAAAATTTATATTGATGATGTAGACCAAAATAATAATTGGTTTAATGAAAAGGAATTTGAATTCAATTCAAAAGAATATTCGATTGGCCACCCTTCTATTTCCTTGGATGGAAAATATCTTTATTTTGTGTCGGATATGCCTGGAGGTTTTGGTGGCGCTGACATTTATCGCGTGACAATTTTAGAAGACGGAAAATTTGGAAAACCAGAGAATTTAGGAAAAGACATAAATACCGAAGGACAAGAGATGTTTCCTTATATTAATTCCGAAAACTTATTGTTTTATTCTTCCGATGGACATGTTGGTTTAGGTGGATTGGATGTTTT
>CAZHLZ010000499.1:1374-2208 GCA_964532475.1 uncultured Chitinophaga sp. | reverse complement strand
TGTTTTTCAGGGAGACCGTTTGGAGAGTATTTATGATGATGTCGCTGGACAAAGGTATGGTATTAATTTGAAAGAAGCCTTGCCTTCCAAGATAAATTATGCGATTATAAAAAATGGAACAGCTGGAGTGCATACTTTTAGTGCCAATTCTTCCAATCCTTCTTACACACTTGAAATAACAAATTCAAAAATTTTTAATCACGCTAGTTACGGCGTGTTTTTATACAGTGGCACGAAAATTAAAATGGAAAACTCCTTGCTCTATAAAAATGTGCGCAATGCTTTTTTAGTGTTGGAAGGAGGGAGTTTTAACATAAATCACTGTCATTTATTGGGTTACAGTGGTTCAAAGGAACAAAATATAGCCTTTGCAGTTAAAAATTATTTCACACAAAATGGGGTGACAAATGTTGGTCAAATTCCCGAAGGAAAGATTTATAATTCAGTACTTTATGGAACATCAGAAGATGAATTTGCCTTGGATACTTTAAATCCTCAGAATCAAGTGACTTTTAATTTCGATTTCAGAAATTGTTTGATAAAGAAAGAAATAACTGAGAATACCAGTGTTTTTCAGTCCATTTTTTGGAATATAAATCCAAATTTCACTGATTTTGATTTAGATGATTATCATTTCGATACAAGTTCCATTTTGAACGGAAATGCCAATGCAGGTTTGAGTTTACCTTTTGATTTGGAAGGAAATGCACGTTCGGGTTCGCCTGATATAGGTTGTTTTGAAGTGAATTAAAATAATTGTTAAATGAATAATAAAATAGATATTTTAGCTTTTGGTGCCCATCCTGATGATGTAGAATTATCTGCCGCTGGAAC
>CAZHLZ010000499.1:0-1364 GCA_964532475.1 uncultured Chitinophaga sp. | reverse complement strand
CATTTCTCAAGGAAAAAAAGTAGTCATTGTGGATTTAACGCAAGGGGAATTAGGTTCTCGTGGCACAATTGAAACACGTTATCAAGAAGCAAATGCAGCATCCCAAATTATTGGATTAGAAGATCGTGTGAACTTAAAAATGGAAGATGGTTTTTTTACGCATTCGCAAGAGAACTTAATGAAAATTGTGGAGCAAATTCGTCGTTTTAAACCAGAAATTGTGTTGGCAAATGCAATTGATGACAGACATCCAGATCATGCGAAAGGAAGTAAATTGGTTTCCGATGCTTGTTTTTTGGCAGGTTTGGTCAAAGTGAAAACTGAATTTGAGGGAATTCAACAAATTGCACACCGACCAAAAGTTGTTTATCATTACATTCAAGATCGTTATATAAAGCCTGATTTTGTGATTGATGTCACCGATTTTGTGGAGCAAAAATTTGAATCAGTAATGGCATACAAGACACAATTTTATGATCCGAATTCAAAGGAACCACAAACTCCAATTTCTGGACAAGATTTTCTTGATTTTCTTCGCGGTAGAATGTCCGAATTTGGAAGGTCGATAGGAGTGAGGTATGCAGAAGGATTTACTGTCGAAAGAATTGTGGGTGTGGAAAGTTTTTTTGATTTGGTGTAAAATTAGAACAGATTGATCTATTGTTTTTTTCTTCAAACTATTTGACAAATTTTAACATCGCATTGTTGCTTTTTTGATTATTTTTTCATAATATTGTTCTTATCATTTTAAGTTAAAGTGTTTTAGTTTAACTTTTTAGTGTTTTAATAATTGTTGTTTCGGCACAGTTATTGCTTGATTAAAAAAAAATTAAAGACCATGAAAAAATTAATTTACTTTCTATCAATTCTTCTTTTTAGTGTTTCTTGCGTGAAAACAAAAGGAGAAATTTCAATGTCTTATGAAAAGGCAGAAGCTGTTTATGGAGATTTGGACTCAATTCGTGCTTTGCCCTTATTGATTCAAAAACAAGATTTAGTTAAACCTAAGAATTTTTTCATTGGAAGTAACTATGTGCTTGTAAGTGAGTCAAATAAAGGAATCCATATTTATGACAATACAGATATGAATAATCCTCAAAGATTATCATTTATTCAATTGCCATTTTTGAGAGATTTTTACGTAAAAGGTGATTTTTTGTATGTTGCCAATGTCTATGATGTAGTGAAAATCAACATCAGTAATGTATACAATCCTATTTTTGTGAGTAGAGCAGAAAACGTGTTTTGGGAACCTTTAAAAAATGATAAAGGCGAGCAATTACTTGGATTTAAATATACCATGGCAACTGATAAATTTGAAATTGGTAGCGAAGAAGCAAAAGAAATCAAAAAAGCGGGTAAAT
>CAZHLZ010000498.1:0-2212 GCA_964532475.1 uncultured Chitinophaga sp. | reverse complement strand
AGTCGATTAATACATAACTAGGAAAAGATTCGATTTTGTAGCGTTTAAAGATTTCTAAGTCCTTGGAGATTTCAAATTTTTCCCATGGAATGGAATTGAGTAGCTCCGTTTGTTTTTTACTATACTTTTCCTGTTTTTTGTAAATCGTAATGACTTCAACGTCTTCTTTATATTTTTCAAACATCGGAATTAAAATGTCGATGTCTTTTTCACATTCTTTCAAACTTAAATCCACAAATTGGATGTACAAGTGTTTTTTCAAGTAATCTGAATTTGTTTTGCTTTCACTTTTCGTGTTAATCAATTGAAAATCTGGCGCTTTTGAACCTGGAACAATTTCCGTAAGTTTTTCAATCATATTTGCCGCAATAATTCCATTGGGTTTAAAGAGGCTGTGCTTGGACAAACTATCTAAAATCGAAATGATATTTGTTTGAGGAAATTCATTCGTGAAATATGCATCACCCAAAGATTTTATCATCACAAGTTCCAAAATTTGAACGTTTTTGAGTGTAATTTCTTCTGCCATGGCATTGGCAACCAAGGTAGGACTACTTTTCAAGACTCCCAAATAAATTCTATTATTGGTTTCCATCGGTAGGCGCGTAAAAATATTTTTGTAATATGCCAGTAAATAGTTCATGTACAAGTTGTTGTCATACATAACTGGATATTTTGCCAAGTAAAAATCATATTTTTCAAAGCGAGATCGAATGCCAACAAACTGAATTTCATCCAAAGATGCAATGGAGTATCTTACGTAAGTTTTGAAGAAGAAATTAGTGTCATTTTCATAGTACTTATGCACATTGAGTTTGAAGGTATCCAATTGCTGCACAAATTCAACTCCATTGATGTTCTTTTTGTAAAAATACAAAGCCAAAAAATTGTCCATCCATTTGTCGAAGGTCAAAATTTTGTGGTTGATATCCGTTTCAGGTAGGTCTAAAAAAGTGATTTCAATGTCATTCCCCAAAGGTCTGTATTCATCGTATTTATTGTTCGCCGGAATGTAAACTTCATAATTAGCGTTCGGTTCGATATAAATGTAACCTTTGTTATTCCTTGATTTAATGTAGACTTTTTGTGTTTTAGAATTGAAAAAATTAACAGAAAAGGTAGAATCATCCTTCACCACAGATGTCGCAATCAACCGTTCTTTCAAGGTGCAATAATCTTCAATGGCATAAACTTCAACCTTTTCACCAATGTAACTAGGTGCATAGCCGAAAATTTTTGTCATAGGCTCAGCGAGAACACTGTTGAAAAAGCATGCAAATATTAAGCTTAAGGTGAAAATTATTTTTTTTCTAGTCATATTGAATTACTTTTCAGTTTGATTTCCATTTATTGTTTAACGAGGAAATCAGCATTTGTTACAAATTTATCAATAATCCCGCCATTTTTTGCAATTTCACGAATTATGGAAGAATTTATGTGATTATAAATTGGATCTGTAATCAAAAAAATGGTTTCAACGGAGGAATTTAACTCGTGATTCATGAGTGCAATTGAGCGTTCGTATTCAAAATCTTTGACATCTCTTAAACCTCTTAAGATGAAGTTTGCACCAATTTCTTGACAGAATTCAACACTCAATTTTTGGTAAGGAAGCACTTTTATTTTTTCTTTGTCTGAAAAAAGCGATTGAATGTGTTTTACGCGCGATTCAAGTGAATAATAAGATGTTTTTGTTGAATTGATACCTATTCCAATGATGATTTCATCAAAAAGCGAATATGCCTTTTCAACTAGATTTTCATGTCCTTTGGTGAAAGGGTCGAAAGAACCCGGAAATAATGCACTTTTTTTCATAAAATTTATGCTTCTGATTCAGTAATTTCATTATTCAAAGAGGAAAAGAAGCTAAAATGTACGTTTCCAAAACTTCTTGTTTCGAGGTAGTTTTCATTTTTACTTAGGTCCGTTTGTCTTCCGTGTTCGATGATGCACAAACCATTTTCCTTCACTAATTTTTTTTCGTTAATGATATCCACTAAATCTTGGTGAAAGGTCATTGCATAGGGTGGATCTGCGAAAATAATATCGTATTGTTTGTCTGTTCTTCTTAAAAAATCACGTACATCAGACTTAAAAACTTGAATTGCATCTTTTAATTCATGTTCATTGATGAGGTTTTGGATAAATTTCACGCAATTGTAATTGGTGTCAACCGCGGTAATTTTTCCTGCTTCGCGCGATGCAAATTCGA
>CAZHLZ010000497.1:0-2215 GCA_964532475.1 uncultured Chitinophaga sp. | reverse complement strand
AGAAAATTAGATAAAAGCCAATTAGACGAAAGATAATTTGTGTGTTACACATTTGTGGTTTACATTTGCCACAAATGTGTAAACTATGAATTCATTATTTGAAATACCACTTACCAAAGAAGATAATCTTCTAAAAAGATTTGAAGAAATCCACGATTACATTTATGCAAACGATGGATTATCCCCACAACAAACATTAGAAGAGTTTGTCAAAATTTTGTTTATTAAAATTTGTGATGAAAATGAAAGCCTAAATCAATTTACAATTTCTTCCGAAGAATGGAATGAATTGAAATCGGGGAAAACGAACCATTCAATTGCAGAACGTATCTCAGTTATTTTTGAAAAGACAAAACAAGCCTATCAAGATATTTTTGATTTAGACGACAGAATTAGGATTAGTCCAATTGCGTTAGGTTTTACAATCAATAAATTACAGGGAATTTCATTACTCAATTCTTCGCAAGATGCAAAAGGATTAGCATTCCAAAAATTCTTATCACACCACGAAAAAGATGGACGAGGACAGTTTTTTACACCTGAACCCGTAATTGATTTTTGTGTGGCAATGATGCAACCCAAAACAAGCGAAACAATTATTGACCCAGCTTGTGGAAGTGGTGGTTTTTTAATGTCAGCTTTGAAGTATTTACAAAACAATAATACAGAACTTGACACAAGTAAAATTGTATCTAAAAACCTTTTTGGTTCAGATATTAATAAAAGTATAGCACGAATTGCCAAAATGAAATTGCTTTTAGAAGCAAACGGAAAAACTAATATTCTTTGCACTAATTCATTAGAAGATTTAGATAGTTTGAAACTAACTTTATCTAATTCACAGGGTTTTGATTTAGTTTTAGCAAATCCACCATTTGGAGCAAAAATCACAAACCCTTCAACCCTCTCAAAATTTGATTTAGGGCATAAATGGACTAACCATGAAGGAAATTACCATAAAACTAAAACTGTTTATCCCAATCAAAATGCTGAAATTTTATTTATTGAACGTTGCTTACAACTGCTTAAAGAAGGTGGAAGAATGGCAATAGTTTTACCAAATGGCAATTTTGAAAATCCATCATTAGAATATTTACGCTATTATATAAAGCTGAAAGCAAAAATTTTAGCCATTGTTAATTTACCACAAGAAACATTTATACCTTTTGGAACAGGTGTAAAAACTTCACTTTTATTTTTAGAAAAGGACAGCCCAAACAAAGTTAGACAGTACCCAATATTCTTTGGAAGGGTTACAAAATTAGGTTATCAAGGCAACAAAAATGGAACACCACAATATCAAAAAGACAAGTATGGACAACTCATAAAAGATAATTTAGGACAGCCTATTTTAGACGAAGATTTTAGCGTAATCGTTGAGGCGTACAAAGAATTTCAACAGGGAACAGAAATTGAAAAAGAAAATTCTTTTTCAATCAACTACAACGAATTGAACGGAAGATTTGACTACGATTTTTATTCGCCAGAGAATAGAAAAATGTTCACAAAGTTGGATACAGGTAAAAGTGTACGTTTAGGCGACATTTGCGACATTATAAAAGTAAAAAGCAAAAAACTAAAAGACCGAAATCAGACAGTTGAATATGTTGAACTTTCGGACATCAATACACATTCTTATGAAATAATAAATTCAACTACTTACCAAGTTCACGAATTACCAAGTAGAGCAAGTTATGAAATTGAAAATGGAGACATTATTACAGCAATTGCAGGAAATTCAGTTGGTACAAGAAAACACGCCACAGCATTAGTAAACACAGACTTTGAAGGCAGTATTTGCACAAACGGTTTTAGAGTTTTACGAAACTTCAAAATTGACAGTTATTATTTGCTTTATTTTTTAAAATCAGAAATGTTCTTAAAGCAAATGTTTATGTATCGAACAGGTGCAGCCATTCCAAACGTTTCCGACACAGATTTAGCAAATACATTAATTCATTTACCTGACGACAAGACGATACAAGATATAAGTTCAAAAATGAAAAAAGCGTTTGAACTTCGACAAGAATCAAGAAGCCAAATAGAAAGTATTAGTCTTGAACTGGTTTAGTTATAAGAATGAAGGAAAGATAATAAAGCAGCAACTTCAATTTTGCATTTAAATTGCAAAAAAGTTAAATAATCAACTTAATACTATCGAAACCGCTTCAATGTATTTTTAGTAAAATCGCTTAATACCAAAGTGCCACTAATT
>CAZHLZ010000496.1:0-2216 GCA_964532475.1 uncultured Chitinophaga sp. | reverse complement strand
TTTGCTATTTCTTGCAAAATTTCCGTAATTTGTTCCTGTGTAAAGTTCATATTTCTGTGTTTTATTTGTGTAATTTAAAATTACAAAATATTTACTTTACACACTTTTTTAGGACAGTATCGGTTCACTTGATATTTGGTTTTCAAGGATTGCAGCTAAAAATGGCAACATAAATCAAATAAAATTATTGGAGAGTGAATCCAAAAAAATAGGCATTTTTCCAAGTCCTACTTCTGGGGTTTTCACTATTGATCTTGCAGATAAAACTCAAATAGAAAAAATAGAAATTAAATCGATTGAAGGAAAAACAATCTACTTATCAACTAGCAATAAAACAACAATCGACTTTACTGGAGAAAAAGCTGGAATTTATTTTGTTTACGTGACCAGTAATGGTCAGATTTTCAGAAAATCTCTTCAGAAATTTTGATATTATCTTACCTCAAATACTTATTATATTCTACAAAAGAATAGCAATTACTAATCAAAGGTTCATAATCATCAGGGAATTGATCTTTTAGTTTGCTGTAATACTGGTTTTTGTAGAAAATTTTATCATAGTATTCTGAATCATAAATTTCATTTTGAATTCCAATGTCTATCAAACGATATTTTTCACATCTTCCAGCCATTCGCAGTGATAGTGCAGAAATTTTAGGGTCTTTCGTGCTTTCATTTGCCAATAAGTAATACTTCTTCGCTAAATTACATTGAAAATATTCGTCGTCATCAGCATAACGATGCCTTTGAGCTGTGGAAGACCAATAATAACGTTTCATGATCCAAGAATTGCCATATTGAGTCATATTTAAATAACAATTTGCAACTTGAAAACAATGATAGGCTTTCTTTTTACCTTCACTTTCTTCAATCTTAGTCAAATTAGCAATTAACTTTTCAACAACTTGCACTTTTGTGAAACGAATGGTATCTCCCAAAGATTTAGAATGTTCTGTGTAAAAATCGGTATAAAATGGATTGGCATTTAAATATGTTTTATAAGCATCAGACTTCCAAATGCTGTCATTTACTAATTTAAATGTTTTTAGCGCAGCTTGTAATTCATTATTTCTTAGCTGCTTTGTCCCTAATAAATCATTCATTCGGTGAATGTTTTTAGCAATTTTTGACTTTTTCCAGCGTGTGAAATCGTTTTTGCTGTCTTCATCTTGAAGGTCTTGTATCAACTCGGCAACTTGTTTTGTAGAATATTGCGCGTCCAAATAATAGAAATAATCCGTGAAAAAATCTTCATTATACGTTGATTTCGCTAAGTTTTTTGATCTCCAAAATACACTTTGTGGGTAATCTATATTTTCGTAATAATAATTTTCTTCCTCCGTATTCACATGAGAAAACAAATAAGCCGCATCAATAGTATTTCCAGCATATTCCAATTCACGTCCAATCGCAAATAAAAATTGATAGTTCTTTTTTTCTGCTTCTGCCAAAATTGTTTGTTGAATAAATTTGGAATCTAAATTGGCTACTTTTTGATTTTTTAATTCAATGAGTGCTAATAACATTTCGTTAAATCGTTTTATTTTTTTGTTCTCCACATTCATTTTTAGGTGTGAACTAAATTTTAAACTAGAAGAAATGTCTTCTGCTAAAAACAACAAATATGCTTGCATACTTTTTTTCCACAATTCATTTTCTGAATTTTTAAAATTAATTGAAGACAAATAATCGGCCACATTTTTTGCATAAATACGGTCCATGGAAATACGTGATCTTGTAATGAAGTACAAAGAATCATTCCAGCCTTCAGAGGACATTGATGGTGAAAACTATGAATAATAAGGCGTTAAAATCCAATATAAAATTTTATTCGTTTCACGTAAAAGCAGATACATCAAACTGTTTTCACTAAGTGAATTACCGATCTTTTTGATTTCAGACAATGAATTATCTGTTTTTTTGGATAAATAATAAAATGAAACAGCCTGTTTTTCTTCATCGGTTTTGCAAGCTTTCATGATTTCCTCTTGAGAAAAATCTCCATAATTTTGTAAATCGGAAGCAAATCTTTTTTCCTGAGAATGAGCAAAAACTTGGGCAATGGAAACATATTTCTCTGGACTTTCATCTAATGTGTAGGTGTAAAAATGCAAACTCCAATAATAAACTGCATCTTTTACCTCAGACTTCTCAAAATAGGATGAATAAATTTTCTTAAGTTGCGCATAATCCTTATTATAGAAAGACAAACGCAC
>CAZHLZ010000495.1:0-2219 GCA_964532475.1 uncultured Chitinophaga sp. | reverse complement strand
CGTAATCGCCTATCTTCCTGTACGGCACACGGATGGTATCACCTGCGCAGTAAGGTCCTTTGCTAACTTCCCCGCGGATAATCGCGTTGTCGGAGAGTTTGGTGATGAAAGCGTCGGAATTTCCATTTGAAACAATTGATTGTTTGCCCAAATTCAACTCACTTAAATATTGCCCTGCTATATAGACAGACTTTTCGAAAATTGCATCAATTCCCAAAATAAATGCGACTTCACCGGTAACGGCCCACAATATATTTCCTTGCTTATCCATTTTAAGTAATAAGATATTTCGCCCATTTACATTGTAATGCTTAGTTTCATTGATAATTATTGTGTCACTAAAGTAACCTGAACCATAAATAAAATCATTATGAGCTTTTACGAAATTTATATGTCCAAAACCCTGGTAATTTATTGTATTAGGGTGAACAACCTGTGGTGAATAAAACCAAATAGGCTGCAAATTAAGGGTAAGAGAGGCTATAAAAAGATGTGCTAATTCTTTCTTCGGAAATTGAGTAGAATACCATTTACCATTCCAAATTATACTATCAGAAAACAATCCTCCAATAAATAAAACGCTTCCATCGGATGAAATACTTTCAATAGATTTGTTTAGATCGCCCGAATAAATACAAATTCTTTTTAAATAGAATCCTAAAGTATCTGTTTTTATAATAAACCCGCCATCAAACAAAGTATCCCCATTTATAATAATTGAATTTTGAGAGTGAGATCTGCCGGAAAGAAAAAGGTGATTCTTTGTGCGAACGACATCCGTAAACCTGAAATGAAAATCTGTATTTTTAAAAATACAACTTGACCATTTAAAATCACCATCTGAAACATTAATTTCACTGACTATCATTGTACCGTTATTCAAATCTGAAAGATTGTAAGTGGAATCTCCAATTGTAGTTGTACCGAATTCTTCAGTAATAAAAATTAAATTATTATAAGTGTATTTTAGTTGTATTGGAAACGATTTGGAATTTCCGCTTTGTATTATCCAAATTAAATTAAAATTCTTGTCAAATTTTTGGACTATTGAATTTCCATTTCGTCTATTATAAGTTTGATTATATAATTGAATATCATTTGAATCCAGAAATATTGAAGTAATAAATATTTCACCTTTTTCATTAATACACATCTTCTTTGCTGCAATCTCGCCTAAGTGTAAAACTTGGATAATTTTGCCACTGTCGTTTGCTCTAATAATAAAGCTGGTATTCAATAACTTCAAATTTCCACCGGGTATAATGAACTGTATGGTATCAAAATTGACTGTATCATTCAGGTTTAAAAAACTGGGGTTCTTACCATGAGTAAATAAAAACACTATCCCCTTTTCTTCAGCATAGATATTTGTAATTGCATCAAAGTTTTTGTTACCTATACTTTTTAACCATTCAAAATTTTGCGCCTTTAAAAAGTTTAAATTAAAGGTAAAAAGAATAATAAAATTTAATAAAATGAACTTCTTATTCATGCCCTACAACCACCCCATAGTGAAATTTCCAATTATCATTTGAGTTTTTGACAAAAAAAACAGTATAAATACAAATTTGCTTGTAAATATACTGTTTTATTTTTAAGTTATTAAGGCCAGATTCTGGGGTACAGAGTAAGGGTCAATAAGCCACTTACAAATGGTGTGGCACAATTCCCTCCGCTAGTGAAATACCCTGCATAAAAAAAGTATGAATCAGGTGGGGTGGCAGGAATATCCATATTTAAACAAGTTCCAGGATTGCATAATGATACATTCTGTACCAAAGTATTAACAGGAATATCCTGAAATGTAGGTAGAGGGTAATTGGCACATGATGGATCAGGGTCTATTATTCTCACAAATGCTGGAGTTCCTCCTGTTATACATTGTGTTCCTGTAAATGGTGTTCCACTCCAGAGAAGAACAGGTGGAGTTGAATTGTCATATACTTCAATTGTTACAACTGAAACAGAATCACACCATTGATTAGAGGACATCGTAAAATCGGTACTTTGTGCATTGATATTATTGTTTAGTAATATTAGAATAAATAGTAAAGCCTTGAGAATGGAATTTTTCATAAATTAATTTATTAAATTGTTGGGAAATATTTGGAACAGTAAACACCATTCAATACATATGTGTAAACTACAGGAATACCTCCTGCTGCTGAGCATACAGACTGAAGAAAACCGGCCGCTCCGGAGACTATTAAAGGTAAAGT
>CAZHLZ010000494.1:0-2224 GCA_964532475.1 uncultured Chitinophaga sp. | reverse complement strand
GATGGGAGATTTGGAGAAATTTGCACACAATGAAATTGAATATTGTCCAGATTTACTAAAAATAGCATTAATTCATTATCAATTTGAAACTATTCACCCTTTTTTAGATGGAAACGGAAGAGTTGGGAGATTACTTATTACTTTGTATTTAGTTGATAAAACCATTTTAAAAAAACCTATTTTATATTTATCAGATTTTTTTGAAAGAAATAGACAACTTTATTATGACAATTTAATGAATGTAAGAAGCAAAAATGATTTAAAACAATGGTTTAAATTTTTCTTAGTCGGGATCATAGAAACAACAAAAAAAGGAATTGAAACATTTGATGCCATATTGAAATTAAAAAAAGAAGTAGAAGAAAAAATTCAAAAAACCAGCAGCAGGAATAATCATTTATTAAACATAATAAATTACTTATATCAAAAACCAATTCTCAATGCGGCAAAAGTGATTGAGTTAACAGACGTTTCACAAGCAACCGCTTATAAAATTTTAGAAGAATTACAAAACTTAGCTGTTCTTAAAGAAATAACTGGTGGAAAGCGAGGGAAAATCTATGTTTTTGATTCATATATTAAGTTATTTAATTAAAAAAAGTTGCAACAATTAAAAACTTTGTCAAAAATCAAAAGTGCCGATTTAGAATCCTTAGCAGTAATTATTGGAAATGCAAAGGCAAAAATTGTAGTGGAGTATTTTGGAGAGAAGTAATCAAAGTAAAGTTCAATCCATAAAAAAAGCCACTTGATTCGTGGCTTTTGCTTTTTTCATATTATAATTAGTGCTTCACAACAATTCTTTTTGTTGTTTTCGCACCGTTTGAAGTTAAATTCAATAAGTAAACACCATTTTTGAAATCTTCTACATCAATTTTCTTAGTTCCGATTATTTTTTCATCGTAAACAACTTTTCCTAAAACATCCGTAATTCTTAAAGTCCCTTCTGTGGTAGCATTTTGCAAACTAACTGTTAACATTTCAGACGCAGGATTAGGAAAGGAAGACAATACCACATTTGTTGATTTTGCTTCTTTAACTGTCGCTGTTGTTGTTGTAACTGTAACATCAATTGAATCCAATTTCACATCATTTTCAAGAACTCTTTCAACAACATAATATCTATATTGACCTGTTCCATTTACCAAATCACTAGGGTCAATATGAACTGCCATCAAACCTCCTTCACCAGCAGGAATTAATTTACCAGTTCCTGGTGTTGTCCATGGATTGTTAGCACTTGCAAGGTAACAAGTACCTCCAAATTGATCACCAATAATTCCCCAGCAAATGTAATCAGACCAATCTGCTTCTGGCACATTTAAACGAGTTCTTGTAATTTTTAAGTATTTGTCTGTCGTAAAATTGTTCATTATATGTAAATCAATTTCTTGATCTCCTGTCCCACTTGCCATTTTTGTATATACTGAACCAGCCAACTCCTCCGTTTCACCTGAATGAACTATGCTAATTTGAGACATCGCAATGGATGCTGAAAAGATTAATCCAAGAGTTAGTATAATTTGTTTCATATCTTTTGAAATTATTTTATTAACACAAATATACTGAAAAAAATGTACCAAAACACAAAAATTTATTTTTTTAACCAAAGTTCTATATTTGTCTTCCCAATATTTAAATAATTTAAAATGCTATAAATCAATAATTTGAATTTAAATAATTGATGTAAAAAATATTTAGGATTACAAGAATTTATGCAAAAAAACACCTCATCGAAAAAAAAAATTAGTGTACTTTTGAAAAGTGGTAGCATTCTTGTATGAGCTCCAACTATAAAATAAAAAAGTAAAACCATGAAAATAATTGCATTTAGTTTATTGTTTATAACATTAACTTGTAAAACGTTTGCGCAAGACGCAGAAATTGGAAAGTCAATTCCATCAGTTAATATAACAAACGCAGAAGGAAAAACAGTAAACACAGCCCAAATTGGAAATGGAAAACCAATGGTAATCAGTTTTTGGGCAACTTGGTGTTCACCGTGTAAGCGTGAATTAAATACTATTCATGATGTGTACCAAGATTGGGTTAGCGAAACTGGTGTACAATTAGTTGCTGTGTCCGTTGATGACCAAAAAACAGCAGATAAAGTGTTTGTTTATGCGGACGCACAACAATGGGAATACCTAGTACTTTCTGATATCAATGGTGATGGCGTTGTGGACATTCTCGATGTCCAGCAACTGCTGAACCAGACGGGAGA
>CAZHLZ010000493.1:0-2226 GCA_964532475.1 uncultured Chitinophaga sp. | reverse complement strand
ATATTGAATTGCAATTTCACTTTGTAAACCAGCCTCAACGCCTTTATATTTGAGTGAATACGCCAAAAACTGCAGATGAATCTCTACAAAATTTCCGATTTCTGGCGTATAAAAATTTTTATAATCCAGATATGCTTTGATATTCGTTTTCTTTTGAGCGGAGAAATTAAAACTTAGACTCAAAAAAAGTAGCAACTGAAAAAAATTACGCATAGAATTCGATATTAATAAGTTGTAAAGATAGTGAAAAGTGATAAAATTTCAAAAACGAATAGTATTAAGGGTATAAATTATTTATTTAAGTGTATGAAAATGAGCATAGAAAAGTTTAAAATATTTTTTTTTGCATTTTTTTTATTTTTTTACTTGCAGATTAACAAAAATGTACTAATTTTGCCCCTGGAGAATTGGCAGAGTGGTCGATTGCGGCAGTCTTGAAAACTGTTGTACCGCGAGGTACCATAGGTTCGAATCCTATATTCTCCGCTCGATTCATATCAATTGGATTCAAAAAACATCAAATCCCTTTAAGAATAACTCTTAAAGGGATTTTTGTTTTATAACAATACTTCAAATAATCCTTTAAATTGCAAAGTAAAGTTACCCTATTGGTTACCCTATAATTTTTTTGAAAATCAGGGTAACTAAAACTTTATAAAATTGCCTTAAGATTGCTGGCAATTGCTCGTGAGTTGCTTTGTTTAGGATGTTCTTTTGCATTAATCATTTAAAAATTAATGTCATGAAAAGAACAAAAATTATCTTCTATTTGAAGAAAGACAAAAAAAATGCAGATGGAAAATCTGCTATCTATGGAAAGATTACTGTTGCTAGTACAAAAGCCACGTTTGCAACAAGAAAATTTATTAGTGTTGAGGATTGGAAAAACAGCAATCACTTAAGAAATGTTGTGAAAAAGGAGGAAAACATAAAAATTTATCTCAAGTCGCTTGAAAACAGATTTGATTCTCTTTTGGATAAATTAAGATTAGACAACAACAATGTTTATGATGCTCATTATTTAAAGGCTCTATTATTTAGTGATAACCCACAAAGCAAAAATTCCGAAAAAACCGTGTTAGAAGTTATTGATTTTCACAATAATTTTTTTAGAAAATTAGTAGAAAAAGGAACAAAATCTACGGGCACATTGGAGAAATATGAGAGGGTTAAAAATATTTTAAGTGAGTTTTTACAAAAGAAATATTCTTCACCAGATTTGGGAGTTTCACAATTGAATAGTGCTTTGGTTTTTCAATTCGATAGTTATCTCCGAACGGAAAAATCATACAGAGCAAATGTAGGATGTTGCAACAACACAACCGTAAAGTATATGAGAAGTTTAAAGACTATGTTCAATTATGCTGTTAAACGAGGATTTGGTTTAAAAGAAAATCCATTTTTGGTTTATGATGAAAAAATTGAGCCTGTTAATACAATTTTCCTTGAAGAATCAGAATTAAGAGCAATTGAAAACAAAGTTTTTTCAAGTGATAGACTCAATACTGTAAAAAACATTTTCCTTTTCTCTTGTTTTACTGGATATGCACCATGTGACGCAATGAATCTACAATGGTCAAATGTCCAAGATTTACAAAATGATGGCCTATGGATAATAACCAAAAGAAAAAAAACAAAAACTAATGCTGATGTACCCATTCTTCCTATAACTATGAGGATTATTGAAGAATTTAAAAACGACCCTCGATGTGTGAATGGTAATAAACTTTTGCCAAAAATAAGTAATCAAAAAATGAATGAATACCTTAAAGAGATTGCCGAAATTTGCAACATTAATAAAAATTTAAAGTGGTATGTTGCTCGCCATACATTTGCAACTACTGTGACTGGTGAAAATGACATCCCTCTTGGAGTTATTTCAGAGATGTTGGGTCATACTAATCTAAGTCAAACACAGCACTATTCAAAAACTCAAAAGTCTCAAATAAAGAATCATATGAATAAGCTCAGGTCAAAATTCTCTTAACATATAATTAAAGCTACCGAATCGGTAGCTTTTTTTTATTTTTGTCTTTCAATTACATTATCATGGAAGACTTAACATATTACCAAGAATTTTTTTTAGAAATTGAAAAAAGTCAAATTGACTTTAATAAATCCTCATATAATGATATTCCTTTGAATGAATTTGTCCAATTCGAAACTAAATTAATTGATTAACCTCATATTTACCAGTAGGACGTAAATAGATTACGTACCAGTAGG
>CAZHLZ010000492.1:0-2227 GCA_964532475.1 uncultured Chitinophaga sp. | reverse complement strand
ATCTCCTTCCCAATTATTCAATGTTTATGGTTTACGAAATCTTCTCGAAACCTGTATATTTATGCAAAACCTCCGGAATTAATACACCATCGTCTGTTTGATTATTTTCTAATAAAGCTGCCACAATTCGCGGTAACGCAAGCGCTGAACCATTTAAAGTATGGCATAAAGCTGTTTTTTTATCGTCGGTTTTGTATCTTAATTTTAGTCTATTTGCTTGGAAAGTGTCAAAACGAGAAACAGAACTCACTTCCAACCATTTTTCTTGTGCAGCTGAATACACTTCAAAATCGTACGTCATTGCTGAAGCGAAACCAGTATCTCCACCACAAAGTCTTAAAATTCGGTAGTGTAAGCCCAATTTCGCCAATAAAGAGCGTACATGTTCAACCATTTCCTCTAAGGCTTTAGCTGAATTGTCTGGATGCTCGATGCGAACAATTTCCACCTTATCAAATTGGTGCAAACGATTTAATCCGCGGACATGAGCTCCATAACTTCCAGCTTCTCTTCTAAAACAAGGAGTGTACCCAGTTAATTTAATTGAAAAATTTTCATTTGGCAGGATCACGTCTCTGTAAATATTTGTCAATGGCACTTCCGCAGTTGGAATCAAATACAAATCATCTTGGTTGATGTAATACATTTGACCTTCTTTATCAGGCAATTGCCCTGTTCCGTAACCACTCGCTTCATTTACAACCAAAGGTGGAATAAATTCTTCATAACCAGCTTTATCTGCCTCGTCTAAGAAAAATGAAATCAAGGCACGTTGTAATTTTGCACCTTTTCCTTTGTAAATTGGAAATCCAGCACCCGTAATTTTAACGCCGGTTTCAAAATCAATCAAATCAAATTTTTTGGTGATTTCCCAATGAGGTAAAGCTTGACCTTCAAAGATGTGTTTACTTCCAACTTCTTCTACTATTTCATTGTCTTCTTCATTTTTTCCAGCTTTCACCAATTCATTTGGAACATTTGGAAGTTGATACATCAACAATTTGATTTCTTCCTCCAAAGCATTTACTTGTTCCTTTAAAGTGGATTCTTTTTCTTTCAGGTCTGAAGTTTGAGCTTTTGCCTCGTTCGCCTCATCCGTCTTTCCTTGCTGAAACAAAAGGCCCACAGATTTTGAAATTTTGTTCAACTCTGAAGCAATGGATTCTAGTTCTGTTTTTGTTGCACGCCACGCTTCATCTTTTGTTAAAATAGAATCTACAATTGGTGTAACATCCAAATTACGTTTTTTTAATCCTTCAATTATCTCACTTTTATTGGAACGAATCCTTTGAATTTCAATCATTTTACTTAGTTTCTGGAATTTTTATTTCTTGTGGGGCAAAAATAAGAAAAAAATAAAGAAATATTCAAGTTAAGGGAGAAATTGATGTTTAATTTTTCTACTTAATTCGTAAATGAAGATGAGTGAAATTAGTTGAAATAAAGGGAAATTGGCGCAGTATTACAAATATTGGGAAGCATATTCTGCGGAGCTAGTGCAAAATCAAATAAATTGCACATAAAATTGGTAAAATAAACCAGAAAATCAATGTATTTAAATGGTGAACCACTCTTACTTTTAATGGTAGTTTCTCTTCTTTTGGTATAAATATTTTTTCAAAATATTGATTTTTATCTATCGTAAATTCAATTGTCAAATATGAAAGCAATCCAATAAATAAAAGTAAAAATATATTATCAAAATTAACATTAAAATCTATTAAACTTGATAGAAATCTGATTATAAGCCCAATATTAACAGCTATAAAAAGCATAGAAGAATAGATTCCAAAAAATTTACACCTATTCGCAAATTGAAACTTCGCAAAATTGTTTCTGCTTTTTTTATTATAGAGAAAAAATAATCTTGAATATACTTCATAAAAAAGATATGCTAACCGACTAATTATTATTTTAATATTTTCCATTCTTTTATTAATTTAGAAATTACATACCCACTTTGCTAGTGATTTATTACAAAAAATGCGGTGCATATTCTGCCGATCTAAACGCAAACACTTCGAATCTGGCGTGTCTTCAAAGGTTTTGTCTCTCAAACAAGAGCGATGAATCTCGTATTTTTAATTCGTTTTCAGTAAATGGTTCCAACATTCATTGTTTGGTATCAGTCTATTTATTTCTTTTAATAATTTAATATTTACATTAAATTTAACTTCATTTATTGAAAG
The DNA here is from genome assembly GCA_964532475.1 of uncultured Chitinophaga sp. Taxonomy (GTDB): domain Bacteria; phylum Bacteroidota; class Bacteroidia; order Flavobacteriales_D; family Crocinitomicaceae; genus M2408. The sequence goes on along the minus strand of CAZHLZ010000492.1, from coordinate 38 downwards.
ATAACCCGCATTATCAATTAATAAACTCATATATTTAT
>CAZHLZ010000491.1:0-2230 GCA_964532475.1 uncultured Chitinophaga sp. | reverse complement strand
CCACTACAACGTAATCTATTTACGTTTTGGGGGTAAACTTAATGATATGCATTTTATTTTATAAAGTGACCAATCAATTAAATCTGAATAAATCACAATCTTAGAAAATGAACTTAAAAAATGAATGTCACCACTTTTTAAAAATTCATTGAATAAAGTTTTTATTGTTACTTTTCTGCTAAATAAATCATTTGATTCCAGTTGCACTGTTTTTTCTTTCTGAATTTTAATGTAATTAAAACTGCTCCAATTTATTACTTCTTTTTTTATTGTTGAATTTTTAGGTTTTACAAATGAAAGATAATTTTCAAATTTCAGTTTAAAGAAAGAAATCAGATAATTTGAATTTTCTAAATTCTTAAAATCTTTACTAAAAGCTATTAATTCTTTCGAGTTAAATCTTCCCTCAATTCTGTCTATTGTTTTTACATCGTGATAGACCAAATTATTTTCTTTCCAAAACTGATTGATGTAATTTTTTTTCGATTTTAACAATTCCATTTGTTTGTTATAAATTCCAATATGCTTATTCGATTGCTTGGAGCCGACTAAAAATGCAATAGGTTTTTTGTTGTTTTCATCATAAGTAATCGAAATATGCTTCAATTTTGCTTTTCTTTTGAGCGTTTTGGAATTCATTAGTTTTTGATGTTTTGAAATCAAATCATAACCATCAATTGCTATATCCATTTTTTGGTACGAAACAAATTCTAAAGTAGAAAAACATTCGAAGAACAGCTGTAATTTGTTTGATAAATTAGATTCATAAAAAATGCTGTTATCAATTTGTAGATATACTCCTGCGTTTGTTGAAAACTGATAATTAGAAATGTAATTATAAAACAAATGTCCAAAATATTTATTGTTACAGTAAACATCATAACACGTTTTAAATGATGGGTGTTTTTGTTTAGTATTGATTTTAAGAAAGTAATTTTCATTAATTACAATTTGATTAAAATTGTTAGCTGGGGGGAAACTTAAAGTTCCCTCCAGCAACAACTCTAACTTATCCAAAACGACTGTGTATATTGGCTTCATCATAAGTTTTTAAGTAAATCCTAACCTTTGTATAACTTAGGGGTTAATAATTAGAATTTTCTTTTAAAACTTTATCCAACTGGTCATCGGGATAGAAGAATATTTCACCCATTTTGGTAAATGGGATTTTCCCATTCTCACGATAATAATAAATGGTGTTATCGGATAAGCCAAAGATTTTTTTCAGGTCTTTGTTCCTGTAAAATTTTTGCTCAATTTTACTTGGCTTGATTTGTTTTTTTAGAGCCGTTAGCTCGTTGAAGATTTTTACGAAATTTTCTTCGATAAATTCTTTTGTTGGGATGTTCATGTTCAACGTATCCATATTTTTATTTTTAAAATGATACGGCAAACTTACAACCCTAATTAGGCAATATTTGGGCAATTGCTGGCAATTGTAAGGCAATTTTAAATGTCATTTTGACCGAAATTCGATAATTTTGTGTTTTTCATTTTAGCCATAACTTCATCTATTTTAGGCTCATAATTATCCATGAATTTTTTAAGCAATTTTTGATTAGATTTCTGATTGTCTCCATATGCAGTTTTAAGTCTCGAAAATTCAGTATTTATTTTTATTATTGCTACTTCTTTATCATTATTCTTGTCTATATAATTAAAATGACTCTCTATGAAATCATAAAGTTCTTTGCTGGTTTTTATTTTAATTATATCAACCTCGTATAACAAAATGAATAGTAAAGCTATTTCTTTTTTTGAAAGGTTTAAAGTGATTTTATTTGTTGAAATAGTAGAAGCTTTAGTTGGTTCATCTAAAACAATTGAAATGCCTTTTTTTTCACTTTCCCCAAATAACAAACTGATATTTTCTTGAATACAATTTTCTGTTTTTAGAATGATTTCATTTTGAAATGTCATCATTCTAATAATGAGAATTACTGTATTTTTTCTTTTATTCTTTGCAATAAAATCTGGAAGCTTTACATCAGAATGAAAATTCAATAAATTTTTATTTCTTTCTTCAAACTCTTTTAATAGTTTATTGCATGAATCTTTGATTGCACTAATTCTTTTTGATAGAAGATTAAAAAATAAAGATTTTTCGTTGTCAATCGGAGAAAAAATTAATTTTTCAGTTGAATTTCTAAAATTTTGGAAAAGTGCATTTAATTTAGTTTGATTAACCTCATAATTACCCCTTATTTGCGTAAATTGTTGCAACCACTAG
>CAZHLZ010000490.1:0-2231 GCA_964532475.1 uncultured Chitinophaga sp. | reverse complement strand
CGTGTATCAGCAATGTGTTCCTTGATATTTTCAGAACCATATTTAAGTTCCATCGCTGCATAAATTTTTTCTGTGATTTCTTGGGTTTCTGATGCAAGCATGGTAGTTTGATTTACAACACCTACTTTTACCAAATCTTTTTCTACATCAAAATTTGGGGAGAATTTACCTTCAAAACGTGTGTAAAATTCCTCCTTTGCTCGTGTTCCAAGAATGTATTCACACAGCAAGTCTGCTTCCTTCAAATCCTTTATTACCAGAGACGCTGCATTTTTTGCACTGTGAGAAAAGGTGGCACGTGTTTCCTCATGATCACTTTTTCCATGAATGATGATGGTATGCGATTCATTTCCAAGTTTTTCTGACCTGTTCCACACTTTTTCAACAAATGGACAAGTGGTATTGTAAGTTTTGATATCCACTCCTTTGTTTTTTAGAATTTCTTCCGTTTCAATCGTTGTTCCAAAAGCAGGAATTATCACCACATCTTCCACGTTTATTTGATCCCAAGAAATAAGTTGTTTTCCATAAGTGTCCTGAATAAATTCAAGTCCATGCGCTTGCAAATCCTCATTCACTCCGGGATTATGAATCATTTGACTAAGCAAATAAATCTTTTTTCCTTGATTTTCATGAATTGCTTTGTATGCGATTTCTATGGCATTTTCAACTCCGTAACAAAATCCAAAATGACGAGCAATCAAGAACTCTAATTCAAAATTATCCTTTGAAAAATAAGAAATTTTAGTAGCAGAAAAATCCTTTTTCCTTGGATCCTCCAATTTTCTTTTAGCCTTCAACTCACTTATTGTCGGCGATTTGTAAAATTCTGGTATTTCAAATTTTTTCATCTTTTTAATTAGTTATAAATGATAAACTATGAATTATAAACTATAAATGCTAGAATAATAAATGAAGTGTAATAATTACTAATTACTAATTCATCATTCTTAATTCATCACTTCAATTTCGAATCCGCTCAATTTCTGTTAACATTGATTCATTTTTCACTCTACATTCTTCACTCTACATTCTTCACTCTACATTCTTCACTCTACATTCTTCATTCCCTTCAATCCTTTTTCCAATCCTCTTTATCCTTCGTGTATGGAATCGGAATCAGCGCCAATTTGTCCTCAATCACCTTCAAAGCATCTAAACTTGTTTTAAAAATTTGCTTAAATTCCTCGTATTCTTCCTTCACAATCGCTAAATTGTCGTATTGCGTTTTTGTTGGATTCGTCGTGCTTTCATACAATTGATATTCAACTGTGCCAAGTCGACTATTGATACTTGGAACAAATTCAATCTCCTTTTCAGCTAAAATTTTATCTCCATTCATCAAGATATCACATTTTTTTAGATCCAATTCGATTTTTCGAAGGTCTTGCAACAGATTTAAATCCGCGTTTGGATATTTTTTAATCGCTGCTGACATCAATTCTATTTTTTCTGTCGTTTCGTTTAATAAACGATTTGCACCGCTAATTGTTCTGTTTAATTCAGCAACTTCTTTACGAATTGCAATCATTTCCTCTGGATTTTTAGCAGGAAGTGCATGTTTATTCGTTCCTTTGACTTTAAATGGGGTTTTATCAACCAATAATTCAGACTTACCATTTTTCAACAAATGAATTTCAAGCGTGTAATCTCCTGGCGAAACCAAAAATCCGTCAATTGAGTTTAAATTTGCTTTGATTGGGTTCGTCGATTCCATGCGTAAGTTCCAATAAACACGCTGAATTCCTTGACTTGGACTTTTGATAATTCTTTTTAATTCTTTGCCTGACAAATCTTTGATAGTCAAAATTAATTTTGCTTCTTCGTCATTTTCTTCCGCATGCATTTGTTCCAAAGTAGGGTAGGGAACAGGCTGTTTGTCCTTCTCCAATTTTTTCTCTTTTTCCTGACGTTCTTGCTTCAAAGTTTTATATGAATCTTTCAAATAAATAGAAAAACAAGCGCCAAATTCTGGATTTTCTCCCGCATACAATGCTGCACCTTGAGAGGCTTTCCCCCAATCACCAAGTGGTGACGATTGAATGAATAAATTGGCATCCTTCACAGGGAATAAGTGTGCTGGTTTTTCTAAATTGATGTGTTTCAAGTCGCGTAAAGGAGAATAATTGTCAAGAACGTAAAATCCGCGACCGAAAGATGCCGCTACTAAGTCATTCTCTCTTTTTTGAATGTCTAAATCGTAAATTGCAATCGTTGGTAATCCTGCCAAT
>CAZHLZ010000489.1:0-2240 GCA_964532475.1 uncultured Chitinophaga sp. | reverse complement strand
AAAGTTGCTTCATAATCTTTGGCTTCGTATACGTAAATCGTTAATACCGGACCAAAAATTTCTTCGCACATAGTTTTAAACTTTGGGGTTGTTGTAACAACCAATGTTGGTTCAATGAAATATCCTTTAGATTTATCGTAGTTTCCACCAGCAATGATTTCAGCATCAGCTGCACCTTTGATGAAGTCAATATAAGTGGCAATTTTGTCAAAAGCCTTCTCATCAATTACAGCATTTACGAAGTTTGAAGTATCTTCTGGAGAACCCATTTTCATTGATTTCACCTGCTCTACGGCAATTTTTTTCACTTCATCCCAAATGTTTGACGGAACATAAGCACGCGATGCAGCTGAACATTTTTGACCTTGGTACTCAAAAGCTCCACGAGTCATTGCTGTTGCAACTTCCGCTGGATTTGCTGATTCATGCACCATGATGAAGTCTTTTCCTCCTGTTTCACCAACAATTCTTGGATAAGATTTGTAGTTTTCAATGTTGTTTCCAATTGCTTTCCATAATTGTCTGAAAACACCAGTTGAACCAGTAAAATGTAAGCCTGCAAATTCTCTGTGTTTGAAAATCACATCAGATGCAGTTTGACCGCTTACCGTTACCATATTTATCACTCCATCAGGTAATCCAGCTTCTTTGAATAATTCCATGATTACTTGAGCAGAATAAACTTGAGTGTTTGCTGGTTTCCAAACAATTACATTCCCCATCATTGCTGGAGCTGCACATAAATTAGCACAAATTGAAGTAAAATTGAAAGGAGTTAATGCAAAAATAAAGCCTTCTAAAGGTCTGTATTCTAATCTGTTCCACATTCCTGGTAAAGATTCTGGTTGATCTTTATAGATTTGAGTCATGTATTGCACGTTGAATCTGAAAAAATCAATCATTTCGCATGCAGCATCAATTTCCGCTTGAAAAACATTTTTTGATTGGCACAACATGGTAGCAGCATTCATTTTAGCTCTAAAAGGTCCTGCCAATAAATCTGCAGCTCTTAAGAAGACAGAAGCACGTTGTTCCCAAGGTAAATTTGCCCAAGCGTCTTTTGCTTTTAATGCAGCTTCAATAGCTTGTTCAACGTGTTTAGCTTCACCTTGGTTAAATTTACCTAAACTTTTAGTGTGATCGTGCGGAGGTGCGATGTTTACTTTCTTTTCAGTGTAAACCAATTCGCTTCCGATATACATTGGCACATCTACTGGAGTTTGATTATACATCTTATTGTACATCGCTAATAATTCTTCTCTTTCTGGAGAACCTTTTACGTAGGGTTTTACTGGTTCGTTTACAGCAATAGGTGCTGTTGATATTGAAAATGACATATTTTTATTTTTTTTGCAAAGTTAATAAAAAGAAAATGAAAGTTTTGTAATTAATACTAGATTAAAAAACATAGGCTAAACCAAGTTTAAATTGAACAATATTGGTCATTTTTTCACGATTTAAGATGGCTGATATATCATAATGTTGCAAGAAATAGGAATTGTTTGTAACCACAGTTGATGTGTTTTTAGATAATAAATTTAAGGTGTACCTAAATCCATAATTAAGCATCAAATTTTTAGAAAGAGCCTGTCTGAAATTGAGGGCGTACATAATAATATAATTTCTAAATTTATTTTTTGTGAAGTCATACATGTTATTTTGAAATTCTTGTTTTTGACTGGCTGAGAGCAAATTTGAATTATTGTAATAATCATATAGTTCATTTTCGTAAATTTTGTCAATGAAACTACTTAAACCTACACCAAATCCAAGCTGATTATTTACACCTATTCCAAAAATACCATTATTTGAAGTAAATTCGAAACGCGGAATGATTACCGTATGTTTAAATTGAAAATTTTCCACCGATCCCTCGTAATTTATGGAATTAGGATAGGTGTTTTTTGAATAATAAGCTTCAGTTCTTGTGTCAATTTTTTGGTAGGCAAATTCAATTCCAAAACTTGTCTTTTTCGACAATGAGCGAGAATAACTTAGTGCATACATCAGGTCAATTGCGTCCCTTTTTTGATCCAATCTATTGTTTTTGTAAACATAGTACGCACTTTGGTCTCCAAAATTGAACAGTGATTGCAAAACAGGAGTTGATGCGATGAAATTGAAATCAATTACATTTTTTTTTCCAAAAAGTCCAGGGTTGTTTTGCGAAAGAAAAAATTGAGAATAAATTATAGAAAGAAGTAAAATTTTTTGTTTCATTTTTAATTTACAAACCTATA
>CAZHLZ010000488.1:0-2247 GCA_964532475.1 uncultured Chitinophaga sp. | reverse complement strand
TACAAAAAGTCAGCAGTTTTATTTAGCACAGATTTAAAAGGTTATATCGCTGGAATTGGTTTTATTTCTGTTGGAATAATGTCATTTTTTGGGGTTTTTGATATTCTAAAAGTCCTTACCCAAATTTGGAATGCAATTTAGCATCTGAATATATAATGTTTACTTAATTGAATTAAAAAATACTACTGTTAACAAATACCTCTCCTCAAAAACAACCCTCCACCCATGATCCTCTCCATCACTAAAATCGAACTAAACTCTTACTCCAAACTTATTCCCTTTTTTAAGTTCAATGGGCAAATTATCAATGAATTGAAAGAGTCTAACTGCAAACGCTATAAGGTAACCGGAAGCTGGAATTTGAAGGTGTGGTATACCACGACCTTATGGACTAGCGAAAAGGATCTCCATGATTTTTATCGCAGCGGCAAGCATCTTGAGGCTATGAAAGAATCGAAAAAATTCTCTTCCAAAATTCAATCCTATCGCATGGAACAAGACCATCTACTGCCTTGGAAAGAAGTGAAAAAAAATTTCAAGAAGATGTAATCGATTGGGGTTAAGCTATAGATAATGTAATTACTTGAACTTCTTCAAGGTTTCTTTGGTCGCATCAGACAGGACCAATCTTCCGCTGATGGCGGCACGCTCTGCCAAAAGTGTGTCCCAATGTTCCGTGCCAGACCAGAAGGTTCTTTTTGTTTCCTGCAGGGCCTCCCGATTGTAGGTCGTTAGTTTTTCTGCCAAGGTTTGTACAGCTGCATCTAAATCGTTTATACTATTATATACCTCAGCGTAGAGTCCTTTCTCTCTAGCCCAAGAGGCTTCAAAAAAACGATTAGCTTCCAGCGTAAGTTGTGACAAGGCAGCTATTCCCATCTTGCGTTCTATGGCGGGACTCACCACAAACGGTCCTATGCCAATGGTAAACTCACTTAATTTTACAGCGGCCTGCTGAGTTGCCATACAATAATCGGTAGCCGCTGCAATGCCTACTCCTCCTCCAACTGCTTTTCCTTGTACCCTGCCAATGATAAGTTTTGGACATTTACGAATGGCATGAATCACATTGGCAAAACTAGAAAAAAATTCCTTTCCCGACTCAACATCTTGAATCTGAACCAACTCTTTGAAACTGGCGCCAGCACAAAAGGTTTTATCGCCACCGCTTTGTAAGACAATTACTCTTACTGCCTCGTTTTTTCCTGCATCGGAAATGCTTTGGGCTAGTTGCGCCAAAAGCTGAGCGGGTAGCGAATTGTGCTCTGGGTGAAAAAACTCGATACTTGCTATTCCGTTTTGGATGTCTTGTTTTACGTATGCCTCGTTCATAGTACTAGTCTGAATGGTGATGCCATATCAAATATAGAATTTATTTTAGTTCAAGGTAACTTTTGTTACCAAATAATTATGTTTGGGCTGCTACTTTTGTACCATAAAACAGTGAAATTATGGGAGTATTCGATTTTTTAGGTTTAGGAAGTAAAGCAGACAGCATTCAAGAATTTGTTGCCAAAGGCGCTGTGATTGTCGATGTGAGAAGCGAATCAGAATTTAGCAGTGGGCACATAAAAGGGTCAAAAAACATTCCCTTGAACACGCTGGAAAGCAAAATAAAGGAAATCAAAAAATGGGACAAACCTATTATTGCGTGTTGCCTCTCTGGCATGAGAAGCGCGCAGGCTACTTCCATTTTAAAACAGCATCAAATTACCGTGATTAATGGCGGTGGGTGGCAAAGTTTGAAAAATAAACTTTAAAAAAATAGGCTTCGATTTGAAGCCTATTTTGGTTTATTTTATGAATACAAATTCAACTCGCCTATTTTTTTGTCTGCCTTCAAAAGTATCATTAGAATCTACTGGCTTTTCTTCGCCAAATCCAACAGCTGTCAACCTGTTATTTTCTATGCCTTTTTTAACAAGGTATTCCATTACCGCCTTGGCTCTAGCCTCGGACAACTTTTGATTTGCCGAATCGCTACCCACCGTATCGGTGTGACCCGAGAGTGCTATTTTTTTATCCTTGTTCCTTTTGAGATATCCCACTAATTCGTCCAGTTCTGAAAAGGAAGACGCTACAATTACAGCACTATTGGTGTCAAAAAGTACGTTTCTTAAAACTACTGGCTTGTCTTCGACAATTTTTAATTTTACTTCCTGACATTCGTAGAATTTAATTCTATCTAGTCCAAAATCGTTTCCGTCCCAATCTGGATTTTGACTGACAATTCGGATCTCAATTTGT
>CAZHLZ010000487.1:0-2259 GCA_964532475.1 uncultured Chitinophaga sp. | reverse complement strand
TTGGGGTTGAGTATTTCGTATTGCCAAAATTATCTTTAGGTGCTGAATTTGGTTGGGGATTAGGTTTCATGTCAATGAAAACTTCTCAAGAATTAGAATCTGTTGGTATTGTAAACGGTTTTGAAGCTGTTGGTAAACAAGCTACAGATGGTGACAAAATTGGTAACTTTGGTATCGATACTGATATCAACAATACAGTTTTTGGAAATCCAGGACAATTGAAAATTACTTTCCATTTCTAAGAAATAGAAAATAATAATACCAAAAACTCCAAACTTAATTGTTTGGAGTTTTTTTTGTCCTAAAAATTTTGGTTAAGGCTCAAAAAAAATCCTCAAAGTATTAACAATGAGGATTAACATAGATTTTTATTTTGCTTTACTCTTGCAAAAATTCAAAAATTTTCAAATCACCTTCTGTAAACACTACTCCTCTCCTACCCATCATTGCCTTCGCTGCTTGAATTGCCTTTTCAAGTTCGAAGGGAACAAATCCATCAGAACCTCCCCATGAAAATGATGGAATGAACTTAGGAGGAAAATCGCCTCCATAAATATTTGCAGAAACACCAGCAACTGTTGCGGTATTAAACATAGTATTTATTCCACATTTACTGTGATCTCCCATAATTAAGCCCATGAATTGCAAAGAAGTTTTTTCAAAAGTCTTTGTTTCATAAGAATAGGCGTTTACCTTACTGTAATTATTTTTTAGGTTCGAAGAATTTGTATCTGCGCCCAAATTACACCATTCACCAATCACGGCATTTCCTAAAAATCCGTCGTGACCCTTGTTAGAATAAGCTTGGAAAACAACATTAGAAACTTCCCCACCTACTTTGCAATGTGGACCAAGGGTTGTTGCTCCATAAACTTTGGTGCCTAATTTCAAACCTGCCGATTCACACAAAGCAAGCGGTCCACGAACCATTGATCCTTCCATAATTTCGGCATTTTTACCAACATAAATTGGACCAGTCTTCGTATTCAAAATACTTGCTTCTACGCTCGCACCTTCTTCCAAAAATATTAAATTAGAATCTCCAATAAGCGTATTTGTGTCAGAAATTTTTTGTGAAATTCGATTTTTTGTCAAAAGTTCAAAATCAGCAGCTAAAATTTGAGCGTTTTTCTCAAAAATATCCCAACGATTTTCTAAGAAAATTAATTCTCCCGAAAATTCAATAGCGGAATTTAATTCTAAGCCCTTTTTTGCAAGCCATTTATCTCCCAAATTCAATACTTCGCCTTCTTTTAAGGCTAAAACCGCTTCCACAAATGCTATATTTGGAATAACAGTTGCATTAACCGTTACATCTGCTTTTGACGTAATTGGGAATTTATACGACAAATATTCCTCTGATTCAAAAAAAATGGACGAATCAGGTAAAAATGCCTTCCATCGTTCGTCATTTGTCAAAATTCCCACACGTAAATTCCCAATTGGTCTCGTTAAACTCAAGGGAGCAAATCGCAGATGTTTACCATCATCAGATAATACAATATTCATATTATAATTTATTTTTCAATATTAATACTCACCACTTCTTTTCTAGAAATCAAAAATAATCCTAAATAAGTTAGTGCTCCATTCACAATAATTAATTCATTTCCAAAAACATAACCTTGGATGTATTTTCCATTTTCTCCTAAAACTCCTCCTGTGAAGCTTTGAGAATAAAAATCAATGAAATAACAAACAAAAGGAATTAAGACGCAAACAAAAGGTACTAAATTCTCTCTCAATTTTCTTTTGGAAAGGATTCCGAAGAAAAATAAACCAAGTAAAGGACCATACGTATAACTTGCAACTTTTAAGATTAAACCAATCAAATCAGTTCCTTTATGTGTATCCACATACCATTTTGTACCCAAAATTATGAATAAAAATAAGAGTGAAAATCCTATATGAACAACTAATTTTAATTTTTGCTTCTGTTTTTCTTCCCTTCGATTAAAATTAAGAAAATCAATACAAAATCCTGTTGTTAAGGCTGCCAAGGCACTATCCGCACTAGCATAAGATGAAGCAGTGATTCCAAGTAAAAAGAAAATGCCGGCCACAGTACCAAAATTATTAAAAGCCAAAGTTGGAAAGGTATGATCTGTTTTTTCTGGTAAAGAAAGTCCTTTCGAAGTAGCATAAACATACAAAGCACCTCCCAAGATTAAAAATAAAAAATTAGTTACAACTAAAACAGTTGTAAAGGAATACATATTTTTTTGTGCTTCCTTTATATTTTTACACTTTAAATTTTTC
>CAZHLZ010000486.1:0-2265 GCA_964532475.1 uncultured Chitinophaga sp. | reverse complement strand
TAATAAACGCACTCTTCTATTGTCGAAATCCACCAAATAAGAATGTACAGCAGTTATAACACCATTTATAGAACTTGATGTTAAAACAAGGTTTTCCTTATAATCATTAAGCTTTTCTAAAGTAACACTAGCTATTCCTCGTTGGGAAGCAAACTCATTATAAATAGTGATAAATTCTTCTTTCAACTCAGAAGAATTAAAAGCATATTCCTCACGTTCAGATCTATTTATTTCATTTCTGATAGTTGAACTAAACTTTTTTAATATACTTTCTTCGGTCAAAGTCAAATCTGAATGTAAGGTATAAAAGTATTTCTTAATGAAAAACCCATTTGTTTTCACTCCAAGATCAAGCTGTTTATAAATCATTATCTTTAAACAATCAGAAAACAATGTTTTCTCAGAAAACCATTTTTGTGAAAACCTCACACCTTTGTAATGTCTTGCTATAAAAATCATACTTCTTTTAAAATTTAATATTAATCCTTTTCCGAAGCAAAAAAGATTAAGTATCTCTATTAACAATTTTCATATTTCTTTCTCATAAAATCTTTCACATCACGTTGAAACGTCAGCCTCGTGATTTTTTCAAACAATATAATAATAGAGCATATCCATAGTCATAAAATAATTATGAATTAATCTTCAATTCTAATTTAGGATATAAGTAAATAAATATTCCCAGGAACCACAAATAAGGATACCAATAATTAGCTATAAACAAATAGTGAATCAAAACAGCAATCAAACTCACTTGAATATAAAACCTAATCTTTCCATAAAGAGAAAATGAATAATAAATAAAATATGAGATAATCAATCCAAAAGATAAAAGACCGAACAACCCTAATTCCACAAAAACAAGAGGGTACAATAATACAATTGTAAAAAGCTCTCCGTAACCTAATGAAACAGTAGCGTTGGGACCAAAACCAAAAAAGAAATCAAAAATATTCATACTATCCACAATATTCAAAAAGACATTCAACCGATTCAACCTATCGTCAGATGACCCTGAATCTAGCTTTTCTAATGAATTTGTAAAGACTAGATCATAAACTGGAAAATAACTATTAGTATAATAGAACAACAAGTACAGCGCTATAAATAAGATTACTAATTTAAATAAAAATTTAGGAAAGAAATTTATAAAGTATTACAAGTTCAATAATAGTGATATCAAAATCGCCATAAATAAACAAAAGAAACCAGCAGCGCTGATAGTAAGTATAAATGAGATAATTACAACGGCAAACAAAATATTCCTTAAAATAAAGTTAATTGATAAATTTGCTTTGTAGAAAAACCAATATACTATTGGAATAAAACATTCTAAAAAAAGAGCAAAATGACCTGGCTCCGCAAAAAAAGACTTGGTTCTAAAATATTGGCCCAAAGCCATGGCATTAGAAATTTCAGATGAGGGCCAATATAAATAGTCATCCAAATTGACACTAAAAAAATTATTTAAAATAAACTGACAACATGCATATAGACTAGAAAGAATAGTGATAAAGCAAATACCAAAAAGCAATTGCTTATAACTATATTTAAATTTAAAAGATTCAAAATACCACAATGGAACTATTAGAAAAAATAATACCGAAGAAATATAAGATATTACATGATTTAAATATCCACTATCAGATTTAAAGTTTATTAAAGAATCAAATATGACGTATAAGATAAATATTATTGAAGGCACCAAATACTTCAATAATCTACTGCTAATGCTTACATGCCTAATTAAATTAACCACAATCAAGTCAATTAACATACAAATTGAAACCAACAGCGTAAATGTAACTTTACTTTCATAGAAAGAAAAAGCAAACGAAAAGGGCAAGCTATATATATATATATTAAATAGAAATGACCTGTTCAAATTCACTACCTATTAGACTTTAATTTAAGAAATTGAAAATACTTTTCTAGTATTTTGGTGCATTCGTCCATGCTATAGATGCTTGTGAAATACTCTTTATTCTGATAATAAGGGTGGTATTCAATTAATACATTTAAAATCCTTCTAGGAAGAGTATTCAATAATTTGGAAAAATAAAATCTAGAAAATCCGTGCATATATATATAAACCTTAACCAGCAAATGATAATCAATAAATTTTTTGGCTGTCTTTAGATACTTAAAATCCTCTATATTTTCGCTTAAAATCTTCATGTATAATGCTTTATAATTTACAGTTCTTTGAATATTATAATGACTTAATACTGCATAAATAGAAACTGCATTAAATGTCGCACCAGT
>CAZHLZ010000485.1:0-2273 GCA_964532475.1 uncultured Chitinophaga sp. | reverse complement strand
AACAATTAAAGCAATCGAGCATGTGATTGAAGAAATTGACAAGGGAATTATTCGTGTGGCTGAGCCAAATGAAAATGGTGAATGGATTGTGAGTGAATGGGTTAAAAAGGCAGTTGTGATGTATTTCCCGATTCGACAAATGGAAACCATTGAAGTTGGACCATTCGAATTTCATGATAAAATGGCGTTAAAAACCAATTACAAAGAATTAGGAGTTCGTGTTGTGCCTCCAGCAGTTGCAAGGTATGGAGCATTTGTTGCACCAGGCGTAATTATGATGCCTTCTTATGTAAATATTGGTGCTTATGTAGATTCTGGAACGATGGTTGACACTTGGGCAACAGTTGGATCTTGCGCTCAAATTGGGAAGGATGTACATTTAAGCGGTGGAGTTGGTATTGGAGGAGTTTTAGAACCGCTTCAAGCTGCACCAGTAATTATTGAAGATGGAGCTTTTATCGGGTCAAGATGTATTGTTGTGGAAGGTGTTCGCGTCGGAAAGGAAGCAGTTCTTGGTGCTAATGTTGTACTTACCAAATCCACGAAAATTATTGATGTAACAGGAAGTGAACCGAAAGAGATTAAAGGTTATGTTCCTGAAAGAAGTGTTGTTATTCCAGGTTCATATACGAAAAAATTCCCTGCGGGAGATTTTCAAGTTCCTTGTGCATTAATTATTGGACAACGAAAAGCAAGCACGGATTTAAAAACTTCTTTAAATGATGCGTTGAGAGAGCATAATGTGGCGGTCTAGTAATGATGTTAGTCCCGATAGCTATCGACAGATCGATTGTTAGCATTTTGTTTTGTTAGACTGCTAGATGATTAGATTGTTAGATTTTTAGACTATTTCTGTCTATAATCTAATGTCTAACTTCTAATGTCTAACTTCTAATGTCTTAAGTCTAATGTCTAAAGTCTAATGTCTAATGTCTAACATCTTAAGTCTAAAAAACCTTACTTAGTTAATTCCTTAAATACTTCCTCTAAAGTTTTTTCCTCTTTTCTTAGAGTCAAAGCTAATAAATCATTTTTTTGCGCAAAGGCAGCAATAGATTTTCTTAAATCTTCCTCTGAAGTGGATTCAATCAACCAGGTGTTTTTGCTTTCTAAGGCTTGGATTTTTGATACGCCTGCAATTTTATTTAGTTGATTTTTAGAGATTTCCTTGTCAAATTCAACATAAACTACTTGAATATTTTCTTCGTGTTGTAAATTGTCAGTGCTGTCATCAGCAACAATGTGACCACGTTTAATGATAATTACGCGATCGCAAATTGCTTTCACCTCCTGCATGATGTGTGTGGAGAGCATTACTGTTTTTGATTTTCCAATTTCCTTGATTAATTCTCTAATTTCAACCAATTGATTAGGGTCTAATCCTGAAGTTGGTTCATCTAAAATCAAAACTTCTGGGTCGTGAATAATCGCTTGAGCCAAACCAACACGTTGACGATACCCTTTAGATAACATACCAATCTGTTTGTTTTGTTCTAATTCTAAACCAACGATTTTTATCATTTCGTTGACACGATCTTTTAAGTTTGGAACTTTATATATTTTACCTACAAATTCCAAATATTCACGCACATACATGTCAAGATACAAAGGATTGTTTTCTGGTAAATATCCTATTTTTTTGCGAGTTTCTAGATTGTCTAAATCAACGACAGAACCACAAACTTTAACTTCTCCACTGGTGGAAGGAATAAAACCTGTAATAATTTTCATTGTGGTTGACTTACCAGCACCGTTTGGACCTAAAAACCCGACAATTTCACCTTTATTTATAGTAAATGAAACGTCTTGAACTGCTGCTTGTTCACCGTAAAACTTCGTAAGATTTTTAACTTCTATTGACATGGATAAATTTTGTTTTGCGAAGTTACAAAAATATTCAATCTTGATTGAAAAAATATTTGTTTACTCGTGGATTTTGTTTGATTTCCGATCTTTAAATTTTAATACTTCCCTTTCCACAATTGCTGAATTTGCTCGGCAATTTCTTGTTCTCTTTTACTACTTCCGCTGTGAATAAAATTTTTACCTATGATTTCCTCTGGTAAAAATTCCAAATCAACAAAGTTTCCTTCATGATTATGGGCGTATTGATAATTTTCTCCGTAGGCTAAATCTTTCATCAATTTTGTTGGTGCATTTCTCAAATGCAGTGGTATTGATAAATCTCCCGTCTGCTTCACGAGCGCAAGTGCCTCATCAATAGCTAGATATGCTGCATTCCCTTTCGGTGAAGTTGCTAAATAAATGGCACA
>CAZHLZ010000484.1:0-2282 GCA_964532475.1 uncultured Chitinophaga sp. | reverse complement strand
AGATAAATGTCTGTTTGAGTTCGATAATGATTGTCTGACATCTTCCACAGAAACATCTAAAAATTCAGCCATTTCATCTGCTGATGGTGGTCTTTCAAACTTTTGTTCTAATTCTGAATAGGCTCTGTTTATTTTGTTTATGGTTCCAATTTTATTAAGAGGTAAACGTACAATTCTTGCTTGTTCAGCTAGTGCTTGCAAAATTGCCTGACGAATCCACCAAACTGCATAAGAAATAAATTTGAAACCTCTAGTTTCATCAAATCTTTGCGCAGCTTTTATTAATCCTATATTTCCTTCATTGATTAAATCGGGAAGGGTTAATCCTTGATTTTGATATTGTTTAGCAACGGAAACCACGAATCTTAAATTGGCACGTGTTAAACGTTCCAAAGCCTTTTTATCGCCGTTTTTAATTTTTAATGCAAGAGCTACTTCTTCATCAGCCGAAATCATTTCTTCTCGACCAATTTCTTGTAAATATTTGTCCAAAGAAGCATCTTCTCTGTTGGTGACTTGTTTGGTGATTTTTAGTTGTCTCATGATTCTGGTTTTTAGTTAATTGCCTCTATCTATAATACGTTTAAAGTTAGCAAAAGTTGAATGGAAATTCACATTTTTTTTTCTAAATGAATATTTCAGCCATTTGTTTCTTTAAACCACTATTATGAATGAAAATTTACGAAAAAGTTACATACAATTTTCAAAAAAAACTTTAAGTGTTGTTAATTTTGATTAAAGTGTGCTTTTTAAAGCGTAAATTTGAGGTCAAGAAATAAAAAATCGTGAAAATATTATTTGTTTGTTTAGGAAATATTTGTCGTTCTCCGCTGGCAGATGGAATTTTAAGAAGGAAATTAAATGAGCTTAAAATCGATGTTGAAGTTGACTCTTGTGGCACAATCGGAAATCATGTTGGAGAAAAACCTGATTCAAGGATGATTGCAACTGCCAAAAACAGAGGAACGGACTTAAGTTTTTTGCGTGCTCGGAAATTTTCGAAATCAGATTTTCAAGATTTTGACCATATTTTTGTGATGGATAAAAGTAATTTTCAAGATGTTTTGAGTCTGGCAAATTCTGAGGAAGAAAAAAGCAAGGTGAAAATGATTTTAAACGAAGTGCAAGAGAATGAAAACTTGGAAGTTCCAGATCCATATTATGGTGGACAAGCAGGTTTTGAGCATGTATACGATTTACTAAACGAGGCAACAGATTGCATAATTGAAAAATACATTAAGAAATAAAATTAGATGTCAAAGGAAACAAAAGAAAGCGCAATTAAAGAGGTTCAAAGAGGGAAATTATTTTTAGTTCCTAACACACTTGGAAGTGAAACAACACAAGCGATTATTCCATCTGGAGTTGCCGATTTGGTTAAAAATATTCGATTTTTTGCAGTGGAAGAGGTGAAATCAGCTCGTAGATTATTGCGAAAATTAGATAGAGAATTTCCAATCGATGAAAGTGAATTTTATATCTTAAATAAAAAAACTCCTTCTGAAGAATTGTATGCGATGTTGCGACCAATGAAAGATGGTTTTGACATGGGAATTATTTCCGAGGCTGGTTGTCCTGGAATTGCTGACCCTGGAGCGAATTTAGTTTCTTTAGCTCATCAAAAAGGTTTTCAAGTTTCGCCTTTAGTTGGACCATCTTCTATTTTATTGGCTTTGATAGGCAGTGGATTTAATGGTCAAGAATTTTCTTTCACGGGATATTTACCAAAGGAAAGAAAAGAGCGAATTAAAAAATTGAAAGATTTTGAACATTATGTAAGACGAACAGGTTCTACGCAAATTTTCATGGATACACCTTATAGAAACATGCATGTCTTGGATGATTTATTGAATTCATTGAGTGATGACGTTCAAATTTGCATTGCTTCTAATTTAACGATGCCAGACGAGTCAATTAAAACCATGAGTGTCGCGAAATGGAGAGAAAACGCTTACGATTTAGGAAAGATTCCTGCTTTGTTTTTGATTGGGAAAATGGCTTGAAAAAACTAAAATTCTAAAAGCTAAAATTTCTGTTTTTTTTCACTATTTTTCGAAATAAATTGCGACTTCTTCTATGATCTCTTTTGGAGTTTACTTGCGATGCTCGCAATAAATTTCACTTCGCTTTTTTCTAACAATTAGTGGCCAGATTTATTTCAAAAAATCCGCTAAATTTTATTTCTAAACCCTCAAGTAAAAGCCATTTTTGACTGACATAAACCTTTTTAACCTCAGTTCGATTGTAAAATTGAAATTCAGATTGACATAAAAAACTGTTAG
>CAZHLZ010000483.1:0-2283 GCA_964532475.1 uncultured Chitinophaga sp. | reverse complement strand
TCTTTATCCTCTATATTTTCATGGATACATACAAGCTCTTCAGAATAATCAACATCATCAAAAAATGAAAGTTGAATGCGAAACATTTTAAAAAAAAGTTGACCGAAAATTTGATTGGCTTTGTTTGATGTTTCTTCAATAGTCAATGCATTGTGCAAGATAAAATATAAACTCAGATAATCTTTCCATTTCGATTTTATTCCTAAAGCAAAAGCTTTGATAGCTGCCAAACTTAATAGATCTGGTATTCTAACACAATTTTCAAAATTAAATAATGTTTCAAATACGAAATGGATATTGTCAAAATGTAAATTTCGCATCATTTATCAACAAGTTCAAATGTTCGGGGACATTTCTTGTTATCAAAGGTCATAATCAAATTCTGAAATTTGTTTTACAATTATATTTCCATTCAAAAATGAGTCATTGTTGAAAATAGAATTATGACCTTTAGAGTTCGTTTATTTTGGTTGACACATTTATTTCTCGAAGGTTTATCTCTGAATCATTTCAGCGACGTTTTTTGGACGTAGAATTGGATTCCAAGAGAAGTTTTGGACAAATTGTTCCTCTTTATTAATTTGATCTAAGGGATAAAATACGGCATCGGGTTTATCTAAATACACTACCTTTCGAACTTCTCCGCTGTCTAAATCAATGCGTAAATCTCCAGCGTAAATTCGGTTCATACCCGAGCGTTTAATTTCAATTATTGTGTCTGTTTCTTTTGTTTCCTCTGGGAAATAGACCGTTTGAGCATTACTTTTGACATCGACTTTTACCAATTCATTGTCTCTAAAGTGTGCAATCATGTTCTTTCCAGCAATTTGATTGTAATATTGTCCTGAATCAATTTCCAAAATAGCGGAAGAATTATCGTAAATGTTAATTTTATTCAAGGTGGAATCAATTAAATAAGCGGTCATTTTCACTCCTTTTAATTCAGCATTATTAGCCCAAATAATTGGTTCCATAAACATCTGAATCGTGCTGTCTGCTTT
This sequence comes from uncultured Chitinophaga sp., assembly GCA_964532475.1. Classification (GTDB taxonomy): domain Bacteria; phylum Bacteroidota; class Bacteroidia; order Flavobacteriales_D; family Crocinitomicaceae; genus M2408. The sequence goes on along the minus strand of CAZHLZ010000483.1, from coordinate 1,282 downwards.
ATTGTAAATCAAGCTATCACATTTTCCCTGCATGTTACTTTTGAACATTTTCACATTTCGATAGCCAACAATTTTTTCTGCTTGCTTGAGTGAATCCAAGAATGAAAATAGGGTGTCTGCATGCAAAAATAAGGTGTCTGATTTCATTTTGTAGGTCAAAAGCGCTTTCCCTGTGAGGTAGGATTTACCTAAGGCTCCATTTTGATAAAAATAATTCCCACTTAATTCGTAAGGACTTAAGCTATCTTTGTAAATAACATTTCCACGACCTTCAGAAAAATCTGCCTGCGGAAAACGATATAAACTATCCCCCATAATCGTTTTCGATTCGCTAAAAATCTTTGCGTTTTTTTGAAGTAATCCTTCTTCAGAAACAACGTTAAACCAACCTTTTTCGCAGTAAATTTTGACTTTTTTTGTCAGCACATTGGTTGGTCCATAAAAATAAACACGTTTTGATAAATAATTGTATTTTAAGGTGTCAGTAGTCATGCTTAAACTGTCACTTTTGTATTTTACCTTTCCGCTAAAGAAGAAATTTTTTGTATTTGGGTGAAAATAGCCAACTTTGCTCGTAAGAACTTCTTTTGAAAGAATATTTTCGATTTTTGCACCGTTTCTATAAATTGCTTGACTTTTTTTTGCATCGTAATCCATGGAGTCGGTGGTTATTTTATATTCGCGATCACGTACTCTAACGTGTCCCCAAAGTTTTGCAAATTTTGTTTTACCGTTGTAATAAAGTGAGTCGCAAAATAAGTTTAGCGTATCATTTTTATTGATGTGTACTTTTCCATACGCACGAACTTCATTTGTTTTATCATAATAATGAGCAGAATCACAGTACATTCTATTTCCTTGATAGGTGAAGTGTACATTACCTATAAGTCGCTGTGCACCTGATTTTTCGTTGTAAATCAATTTGTCGGTACCTGGTAATAATTCCAAGATATTTCCTTGGGCAAACATTTTGTTTGACGTCAAAAGAAATACACTTACAAAAAAAACTATGTTTACTGCTTTTATCAATTTATATGTACTTTTATAAAACAGAAGGGCAAAAATTATTTTGCCCTTTGTGATTTATTTTATCAAATATTGAGCCGAAACTCATTTTTGTTTAATCTGCTTAAACTACTAAAACTCGATTATCCAACGTTTGTTTTCTGTCAGGACCAACTGAAACTACCGTAATTGGCACTTCCAATTCTTTTTCTAAATAGGAAACGTAATCTTTTAGTGCTTTTGGAGCTGCATCAAAACTACTTAATTGCGTTAAATC
>CAZHLZ010000482.1:1185-2287 GCA_964532475.1 uncultured Chitinophaga sp. | reverse complement strand
TCACTTAATGATTTTGCTTCCAAATAATCTAATATCTCGTTAAATGTTGCTGGTTTTTTTCTCAAAAAGTCAACAATGTAATTTATTCTTTGAATAGAATCTCTTCTTGCCATTTTAATCTATTTGAAACAAAGATAGGTTTTTAGACGGACAAAATATGTCTAAGTAAATAAAGTTTATTGCGGACTCCTTTTGTCTCTTTCAACGGCAACATTTGTAATTGAATTTTAAACTTAAAAAGATGAAAAAAACAACACAATTGAAAGCAGCACTAATTTTATTTTTGGCATTGACATTAAGCTCATGCTCAAGTATGAACAGAAGTATTAAAGAAAGTGCAATTCAAATTGATTTTAATCGAAATGATTTTGAATTAACTGAGCAAATTAGTGCAAACGCAACACAAGTTAAAGTTTTTGGAATTGATTGGAAACGATTATTTCACAAAGAAACTGGATTCCTTGTAAGGGCAAGCGTTTTTGGAACTAGCACAAGATTAAGCGTTACTGATGCCTATGCCATTTCAGAATTACTAAAAAACAATCCAGGTTATGATGTGGTTTTCTATCCGTATTTCGAAAGAAAACACAAAAGTTTTTTGATTTTCTTTTCCAAGAATGAAGTCCTTGTAAAGGCTAGATTGGCTAAGATAAAATAAAAAAAGCTCCCTTGAGGAGCCTTTTTTTTAACCTATTTTCTTTTCAATTGAAAGTTGCGGTGAACCAAACAATTTTGCTCGAAGCAGCTTCATATCTTCACTGACTTTTTTCTCTACAACCTTTGCATAAATTTGTGTGGTTCTGATGCTGATGTGACCAAGCATTGAGCTTACCGTTTCAATTGGTACTCCATTGGCCAAGGTAACGGTAGTTGCAAACGTATGACGAGCAATATGTGAAGTCAAATGTTTTTTGATGTTACAAATGGAAGCAATTTCAGATAAATAAGCATTGTATTTTTGATTAGAATTCACTGGTAGCAATTTGTTGTACTTGACACAATATTTGTGGTCCTGATATTTTTCAATGATAGAAATGGCAACAGGTAATAATGGAACCGATTCTTTTGTGCCGGTCTTTTGTCTGTTTGTTGATAACCACAA
>CAZHLZ010000482.1:0-1085 GCA_964532475.1 uncultured Chitinophaga sp. | reverse complement strand
GCTTTCACGTTCTTGATGTATTTGTGTGCAGTGTTGGATTGAATGCACTGAACTGTTAACAAGAAATGTTCAAACTCGGAAATGAAGCGCAAGCGAATGGAAGGAAGTTCCATGTCGTTCACTTGATATTGGTGCTGCATAAAAGCAACTACTTTGTCTTTGGTAATTTTATACCTGGTATGTGTTGCTTTGGAAATGTTTCCAATCTTCACCTTGTCCAACATTTTGATTTGATGATACTCAAATGCATCGAGAATAGTTTTGTGTTGTGGTTTGGGTTCATCAGAAATGCCAAAAAATAAATTTTTAAAAGCAGAAGATGTTACCATTTTTTCTTGATGCTGCAGCTCCAAATAAATTTCATTCAATCGATTTCCAATCTTGTCAAGATTTGCATTGATGAGTTGACTGTTTTTTGCACTTGGTCTTACTTTTTGTTTTTTTGAATCCCAATTTTGTTCACTGACATAGATTTTTGTTGAGAATTCACTTTTACGTCCATCAATGTAAACCCTAGTATATATAGGGGATTCATTGTCTCTACTCTTCAATGTATTCAATCGAAAAGAGTAGTAAAATTTTTGTTTGCGCATATTGTGTTTTTTATTGTTACAAAATCACATATAAATCGCATCAAAAAGGGGTGAAAAATAGACCATTTCTGTCACCTCGTAAACGCCCATGAATAAAGGGCTAGCGCATGATTTTGTGATAGCAAAATAACGACTAAAAAATAGGTGACGCAAAAGGTGACAAGAATTTTGTATTTCCTTATATAATTTTGTTACTTTTTAAAAAAAGCCTTTCGAGAAATTTGGGGATATTTGCTTGTTTTTGAAACATTTAGACATAAAAAAAGGCTTTCTTTCGAAAGCCTTCTGTGATCCCGCTGGAAGCGGAAATTATTTATAAAACCTTTATAATCAAATAATTACACACTTAAATCATCGTGTTGGCAAATGTGTTAGCATTTAATTAGCTACTTATTTGATATATGTGAAAGAGCCTTTTCTTGATACAAAAATACATCAAATTTATACAAAATCAAACAAATTGTACAAAATTTATGACTTCAATTTTTGTTC
>CAZHLZ010000481.1:0-2290 GCA_964532475.1 uncultured Chitinophaga sp. | reverse complement strand
AATTTTCTTTCTCTCTTTCAGTGTATTGATCGATAGTGAGTAAGGTGTTCCAAGTTTGTTTTAAATAGCTTGATGCTTGTTTTTCAGCGTTAAAATCCGTAACCCATTGTGGTAGTTTTTCTGTGAAAAAGGTACTAGAAATAAAATTTCCACTATGATAATCAAACCAATAGGATCCATCTGATAAATGTCCTCCTGGCAAAATTGCTCCTCTGTCCTTGATGGACATGGAAATTACCTGTGATTTTGAATAAGTTAATTTTAATTGATCCGTAATCGTATTGACCAAAAGGTTTTTCGGGGAACATTTTCCTTCATCTGAAGTAGTTCCTAAACTTGAAACGGAAGTATCACTAACGCAATTGTTTTCTTTATTAGATGATCTTAAAAACCAATCGTTCCCAACAATTCCATGATTGCTCGGTGTCGTGCCAGTATAAATAGAAGCGTGTCCTGGACCAGTATATGTTGGAATGTAATTGTATTGTGTGTTTTCACAATTTGTGCCCTCATTCAATAATTTCTTAAACCCATTGTTGCTGAATTTTTCTTTGTAACGGTACAAATATTCATAACACATTTGATCGACAACAATCCCAACCACCAATTTTGGTGCTTGATTTTTAATGTTTTGAGCAAAAAAACTGACACTAATACTACAAATTATTCCTAAAATAAAGAATTTCATACACTAACTTTTGATTTCAACAAAAATAAGTATAGTTTTTAACATGATGTGATTTTCAATTAAATTATTATGTCCTTTTATGGGCTTACTTTACCACAAAAGTTGGTTCGCTGTTATTGATATCATAAACCACAGTGATTTTATTCTTTTTAGTGAAATTTATTTCTGATTCAATTGTTCCTTCAATAGAATAACCATTATCGATTGAGCGAACTTCCCATTTTCCTTCAAAAAAAGTATAGTTCACCATCTTAAAAGTATGTTTACCTGCACTAACAGTAAATTTATTTTTTGATTTTTTTGATTGCAAATGTTCTGGAGACTCAGAAATTTTCACTCCATCAATAAAGAATTCTGATTTAGTTTTATGATCGTAACCTTCGATGATATTCGTAAACTTGTACTCAACTGTTACTTTAGAATTTTTTTGAGAAAAACTTGTTCCAACAACAAGTAAAGAAAGAAGCAAAATTAATGTTTTCATATTTTTTGTTTTTGATTTATAAAGTAAAATTAGAGAAATAAATTATTCGCAAGACATTTGTAGTGAAAAATACTTCATTTGTCGTACAAAAAGAGTCATTTTTTCCAAAAAATAATTAAATATTCGTTAATCTAAATGATCAATAAGAAAGAAAAGAAGAATAATTGATGTTCAAAATTTAAGTGAATAAAAATGCATTAAATATTTTGACGAATTTGTTTGACATAATCTCGAAAAAATTATGTAAATTTGTAACTTTATTTCAATTTTATACAATATTAAGTATGACAAGAAAATCTCTTGTAGTAATTTTTTTAGTTTTTGCTAGCATTTTTGGGGCAAATTCAATTTTTAGTCAGGAATGTAAACTAGTTACTGGTAAGCTAATTGATGAAAAAACTGGCTGGGAAGCCGATGAAGTTGAAATAAAAATTCAAAATTTAGAAACAAAACAAGTTTTTGAAAGTGAATCTGATGATTTAGGTGCTTTCAATTTCAAAAATGTTCCTTTAGGAAAATACTTATTGACGGTATCTGATCGGGATTATACCAAAAAAACTTTCGAAATTGAGTTAAATCAAGATCATTTAGAACTTTTTACTTTAGATGCATTTGAAGTATCTAAAAAGGTTTCATGGATGTTCAATTGGGGAGATGCATTCGGTGTGGAACATTATTGGTCGCACTTTCTTGGTAAAATTGTCTTAATTGTTTACGGTTTTTGTCTTATTTTGGTTTTCTTTTACAGTGTTTTACAACTTTCTTTAGCAATAATTTATGCAAAAAATAGGAAAAAAGAAGTTGTTGTTAAACCTTTAAATTCTAATTTCGTTCCTTTCGTAACGGTTCAATTACCCATGTACAATGAAATGTATGTTGCTGAAAGAATTATTGAGAAAATTTCAGAATTTACTTATCCGAGAGATCGCTTTGAAATTCAAGTATTGGATGATTCTACGGATGAAACAGTTGATTTGATTGCCAAAAAAGTTGCTGAAATTAAAGCTAAAGGTGTGGATATTGTTCACATTCACCGAGTTGATAGAACGGGATATAAAGCAGGAGCTTTAGATTCTGCGATGGATCGTGTGAAAGGAGAATTTATTGCGATTTTTGAC
>CAZHLZ010000480.1:0-2290 GCA_964532475.1 uncultured Chitinophaga sp. | reverse complement strand
ATCATTCTTTGAGTCAGGCCTATGATAATTTGTTGGCCAGTAAAACTTTTCCAAGTTATTTTGTGTTTTTCACCATAAAACCTCAAGAAATTGATGTCAATGTGCATCCAACAAAAACAGAAATCAAATTTGAAAATGACAAAGAAATTTATGCTATTCTCAAAAGTTCCGTTAAGCAAAGTTTAGGGAAATTTAATATTGTTCCGTCCATCGACTTTGAACAAGAAAAAAGTTTTGATTTACCTTGGGAAATGAATAATCGTCCTGTGGTTCAACCAACTATCCAAGTTAATCCAAATTACAATCCATTTCATTCGCATACTTCTTCAAAATCAATTCCTTCAGGAAATTCAGCAGCAATAAGTCAAGCTGGATTTGGATTTTCAAACTCAAGCAAGGCCGATTGGGATAATTTTTATTCGATTGATAATATTGAAGAAGAAATCAAGCCTGAAAATGAAAAAATTGACTTTGATGAAAACTTAGAAGGTTCAAAAGATTTCATTTTTCATGGCAATTATTTGATATCATGCTTAAAATCTGGTTTACTTGTAGTTCACTCAAAAAGAGCCAAAGAACGAATTTTATACGATGAAATTATGAATCTTTTTATGATTCAACCAATTCATTCTCAGCAAGTCATGTTTCCGATTGAATTTGAAACGAAAAACTCAATTATTGGTTTGTGGGAGCAAAATAAAAAAACAATTGAACGCTTAGGATTTACTTGGGAAGTGCTAGAAAACACACTTAATTTTAATGGAATTCCATCCTATTTAGAGCTGGATCAATCAATTACTTGTATTCAATCCATCAGTGATAAACTAGAATTGAGTCAAATTGATAAAGGAGAATTAGCGCACGAATTTGTTTTATCCATTTCAAAATCAGCAGCTAATCAACAATTATTATGGAATAAAGAAAGTGCTAATCAATTGATAAACACTTTATTTTCTTGTCCTGAGCATAGTTATTCTCCATCAGGAAAATTGATGCTAAAAATAATAAAAAACGACGAACTTTTTCAACAATTTTAACACATAAACATGTTTCAAATTTTCAATAATATTCCAGCTGTAACTAAAAATATTTTAATTTTAAATATCCTATTTTACTTTGCTAGTTCTGTTTTTTCAAGTTCAGAAATGGATTTGTTCAGTATTTTAGGAGCACATTACATCAATTCGCCTCTTTTTCAACCTTTTCAGATTGTTACTCACTTTTTTATGCATGCGCCAGATTTCTTTCACATCTTGTTTAACATGATGATGTTGGTAATGTTTGGTTCACATTTAGAAAGAATTTGGGGAGGAAAACGTTTTTTTATTTTTTACGTGGCATCCGCAATTGGTGCTTTTGCACTTTACAATGGCATTGGGGTTTTCCAAATCATTGAACTTAAATCTCAAATCCAAGCTTTGGGTTATGATATTTATGAACTTAATGAAAGTATTTTAACAAAATCTGCATTTGAATTTAGTCCAAATCATCAAGGACTTTTGAGTAACTATGCCACAAAAATCCTCACTCCGATGGTTGGCGCCTCAGGAGCAATTTTTGGTATTATGGCAGCCTTTGCTTATTTATTTCCAAATACAGAATTAATGTTGCTCTTCCCTCCTATTCCGATTAAAGCAAAATTTTTGATTGGAGGTTATTTTTTATTGGAAGTATACTTAAGTTTTCAAAATAATGTTGGTGACAATATTGCCCACTTGGCACACGTTGGAGGAGCAATTGTTGGTTTTATTCTGGTTTTCATTTGGAATCGAAACAAAAAAACTTTTTATTAATTCATTCAAAATTTATAGATTATGCAGTCAGATAGAAATTTTTTGGAGGAACTAAAACATCAATTTTCTTATGGAGGAATGCACGTGAAGTTAATCTTTGCGAATGTTATCGTCTTTTTGATCATTGGAATTCTTACTTTATTTGCAAGATTAATTGATTTACAAGAATTACAGTCTTTTGCAGAGGCTGTTTTTACTTTAAATACAGGTTTTTTAGATTTCTTGAAACAACCTTGGGGACTTATTACGAGCATTTTTGCCCATTTTCAAATTTTTCATATCTTATTGAATATGTTAATGTTGTATTTTGCAGGACGAATTTTCGAGCACTATTTAGGTTCAAAACGCTTACTTGCAATCTACATTTTGGGAGGAATAACAGGAGGTTTATTCGAAATCTTGGCTCATTCGCTTGTACCAAGTATGGCTAGTGAAAAAGTAGTAATTGTTGGTGCATCAGGTTCCATCATGGCAATATTTATTGGCTTAGCATTTTA
>CAZHLZ010000479.1:0-2310 GCA_964532475.1 uncultured Chitinophaga sp. | reverse complement strand
TCTTTTACTTCATCGTAATAGGAGTTCCAACCAGTTGTTCCAACAACGATTGGCGTGTTTTCTTGCAAACTTTTTTTTATGTGATTAACGGCGGATTGTGGCTGCGTGAATTCAATTACGCAATCCACTTGCGAAAAATCTTGATTTTCAAGAGGAGAATCTAAAGTTGCTTTCCAAGATATGCTGTGACCGCGTTCTAATGCAATCATTTCAATGGCTTTACCCATTTTTCCATATCCGATTAATCCTATCTTCATAATTTTACAAAACACAAAAATAGCAAACTTCTTAGATTTGGCAAGTATTTTAACGAAATTTAACCGCAAAAATTATTTAAAATTCAAACTAAAAGTCAATCCTGCTTGATTTGGAGTGTAAATGGAAGGTGTGATTTTTAAACTTAAATCCTCGCTGATATCAAAAGTAACAAAATGAGCTTCTACAGCTGCATCCAAAATTTGAAACAGATAAACGGCACCAAATGCAATGATAAATAAGTCACGTCGATTTAAATGTTGATAGTACAAACTGATAACACCTTCATCATCATACTGTTCGTATTTCTGCAAGCCCACATTTCCTGCGGCGCGGGTATTGTATTCATTTTTCAGTTCCTTCTGCAAACGATTGTTGTTGAGCAATACATATCCAGTCGCACCAAGTCCTGCGTAAATAATGGGAACTTTCCAAAAAGCATTTTTTTTGCCCTTGGGCATGGCGAGGTGATTGTAAACTTGTCCTGCTCCCGGAAGAACAGAAGAAAATATCACTGCTTTTTTTAAAGAATGTTTAGTTGTGTCCTCTTTTATTTCAGGAAGTGACTCATTTGTTTGTGCACAAAATAAATAACTGAAAGCGGAGAATACAATTAAAAAACAAAATTTCACTTGTAAAGAATTTCAATCATGCGATTTAAATCAACTTCAGAATTAAAATTGATGACAATTTTTCCATTTCCAAGTGCTGATTTCTTAATTTCTACTTTCGAAGAAATTTTGTCTCCAAGGAAAGAACAAAAGGTTTCTTGGTTCGAATTTAGCTTTGGAATTGCCTGAGAGCTGCTTTTTGCAGGAACTTTTGGGTCATGACTTCCCTCACGAATCAAGGTTTCAAGTTCTCTCACCGAAAGATTTTCCAAGATCACTCTATTGTATAACGAAAGTTGAAATGTTTCATCTCCAGCGGAAACCAAACTTCTCGCATGTCCCATCGAAATTAGATTGTCACGCACTCCCATTTGAATTTCGATTGGAAGTTTCAACAAACGCAAATGATTGGTGATGCTTGATCTACTTTTTGCAATTTTTTGACTCATTTGTTCTTGTGTCAAATTGCATTCGTCAATCAAACGTTGGTATGAAATTGCAACTTCAATGGCGTTAAGGTCTTCACGTTGAATGTTTTCAACCAAAGCCATTTCTAACATTGCTTGGTCATCCGCGATTCTAACATAAGCAGGAACTTCGGTTAAACCAGCCAATTGCGAAGCTCTAAAACGTCTTTCACCTGAGATCAATTGGTATTTGTCTCTCCCCATTTTCCGCACAGTCAAAGGCTGGATAATTCCATGAATAGCAATAGATTGACTCAGTTCAGTTAAAGCTTCAATTTCAAAATTTGTACGAGGATTAAATGGATTTGCTTCAATATCTTCAATCTTAATCATAGAAATTGAGCCAACAATTCCAGATTCTGCTGATTTTGAAGTAATATCTGTAGAAGCATTTTGTAATAAAGCTCCTAAACCTTTCCCTAAAGCACCTTTCTTTTTAGTATTAGAATTCATCCTCTAATTTTATTTTTTTATCTTCGTTAGATATTTTTGTTAAATTATTTTTTTGCAAAATTTCTCTCGCAAAATTTAAGTAATTGGTAGCACCTTTGCTTGCAGCATCGTACATTACGATTGTTTCCCCGTGACTTGGCGCTTCACCTAATTTTGTGTTTCTGTGAATCACCGTATCAAAAACTAGGTCTTGAAAATGCGTTTTCACCTCGTCAACTACTTGATTTGCCATGCGTAAACGCGTGTCGTACATGGTCAGTAAAATCCCTTCAATTTCTAAATCTGTATTGATCCTATTTTGAATAATTTTGATGGTATTTAAAAGTTTACCTAAACCCTCCAAGGCATAAAATTCACATTGAACAGGAATTAAAACTGAATCCGCTGCGGTGAGTGAATTTACAGTAATTAATCCAAGCGAAGGGGAGCAATCAATGATAATAAAGTCATATTCATCCTTGATTTTGTCCAAAGCTTCCTTTAACATGTATTCTCTGTTCGGAAGATTGATCATTTCCAATTCG
>CAZHLZ010000478.1:0-2325 GCA_964532475.1 uncultured Chitinophaga sp. | reverse complement strand
ATGATCTTGTTGCTCTGTTTAAAATTATCGTTTCCACGGTAGGTTCATCAAATCCGGTTGTCAAAATTCCTACGGAAGTCAAAATAGCATCTTTTGTATGTTTGAACCATTCTAAAATCGCTTTTCTGTCTTTATCGCTGTAGGTAGAATCCAAGTGTTTGATTTTGTATCCACGTTTTTTGAAAGTTTCTTCTACGGAAAGTGAAGTTTCAATTCCAGAATTAAAGATTAAAGTTTTATCTCCTACAGCTACTTCTTCATAAGCGAAAAGTAATTTTTCTTGCATGAAATAATTCCCGTAAACGAGTTCGGAACTACTTACTGTAAAATCTCCGTTCGAACCAATTTTTAAGCCATGAAGGTTTACGTCGTAAGTAAATGTTTCAGCATCAGATAAATAACCATCTTCAATTAAAGAAGAAATACATTCTCCAACCAATAATTTATTGTAATTATCATTAAGCGGTAATGCCTTGTTTGAACTCAAAGGTGTTGCTGTAACACCCAAAATGTTGGCATTGACGTAATATTGAAATATTTTTCGGAAACTATTGTAATGCGCCTCATCGACAATCACCAAACCAACGTCTTTGATGAAATTTTCATTGTCTTGCAATCGGTTGTTTAAGGTTTCAACCATCGCGATGTAGCATGGAAAATCTTCGTCTTCGCTCAATTTTTTGACATCGCTGCTAATAACCTTATTTTGAACACCTATGGCGAAAAGTTGTTTCGAAGTTTGCACAGATAACTCGATGCGGTGCGTAAGGATTAATACTTTTTTGCCCCACTTTTCCATGTATTTTTTTGCAATTTCAGAAAAAATAACAGTTTTTCCTCCTCCAGTTGGGAGTTGAAATAGTAAATTAAAATTTTCGTCGTTTGCTTCAAATTCAGCTAATATGGAGTTAACTGTCTTTTCTTGAAAAGGATAAAGTGATTTAGCTTCGTAAAGATCTATGTCTAACATGCATCGAAATTGGGGTACAAAAGTACGCTTCTTTTAAGGAAATTCAAAATTTATTAAACTTTATTTAGAAAATAGTTGTTAATATTTCAAAAATCAATATTTTTAAAGAATGAAAATTGGCTTTTATATTTTCTTTTCCTCGATTTTATGGCTGAGCAGCTCCTTGTTTGCTCAAACTAAAGTTTATGATAGTATCTTGAGAATCAGTAATCATGCGGAAGATTTTAGGGATAAAATTGAATTGTTTTCTGAAAATACAACTCTTTCAGGAACGAAATTCTTTGATTATCATTCTGGAATCAAAAAACCATATTTATTCAATGGGAAATTTGCATTTCCTTATACCATGGGTGGTGAAAACTACATTTCTGGACGAAAAAACGCATTTTTTCACCTCATACAATTTATTCCAAGTGCTGAAATTCGTATTTTTCAAAATGACAAGACTTTTGGTGATAAATCTAAACCAGTAAGAACGCCTAGTTTTTATCCTAAAATTCATTATTTCTTGACCTCTGATCGATTTTGGAATTCGGATAAAAAACTTTTCATTTCCTTGGGTTTAGGTCATCATTCGAATGGACAAGACGGTACCGAATTTGTTGATTTCACAGATACCGTGAATATTTACAACGGAAGCTTTAGCGAAAGTTTGATTTCTTATTTTTCTGTTGGAGGGATGTTTACAAAGAAATCTGTGCTTTTTCGATTTGTCACTATTCCTGTAAAAAAGGGAATATTTGTGAATAGTGAAGGCTTGCAAGTAAATTTTTTTTGGAAATTTGGTTTTGAATACCATCCCGTTTATTTTTCTAACCAAAAATTTCATCAAACAGGTTTGTATGGCGGAAATCGTCTTTTTGGAACTGTGACTTTTTTGACCAGTAAAAATATAATTCCAGAAAAGTTTAAAACAAATACTTTCAAGGATTTTAATCATAATATACTTGTCGAAAAAAATCGTTTAAGTTTTAGTTTTGAATACATCACTGACCATAGTTTTTATTCGGGTGGATTTAACTCCAAGAAAGAAATTAAGTTAACTGATTTGGAAAAAAGATTGAATATAAATCTAACTTATTATCGAAGAATCCTAGCCTCAAAACATCCTGCAATTTTTGCACAAATTAGTTACTCTGGTTCAGATAATTACAATATTTATTTTCAAAAATCAATTTTTCAGGCTCGCATTGGATTAGCGTTTGGATTCTTCGAATACGATAAAATTCGGAAATTATAATTTTTCAGTTATTTAATGAAAATCAATTAATACCAAATACCATTATATTTTAGTCCAATCATAGTTTTGTATAATGCCGATATAGTTTGACCACGCTAGTAGCACCGTAGGTAAA
>CAZHLZ010000477.1:0-2337 GCA_964532475.1 uncultured Chitinophaga sp. | reverse complement strand
CCTAAAGGTAAGCATTTTAGCCCAATTATTTATACTTTTTTATGAATTTTTCGGGCTAAACGGCCAGGTTTCCATTTCGGCATGGATTTTACCAAACGAATTGCTTCAACGTCACACGCAGCGCAATTTGAACCCCTTTCGATTTGAACTTCAACAAGAGAACCATCTTCCTGCACAACAAAGGATAAGTAAACTTTTCTTAAATCTATTATGCTATCCATTCCCTCAGGGTAGCTTATATTTGCAGCTATCCATTGATGCATTGCCGCACCACCTCCAGGGAATTCTGCATCTTCATAAGGATAATCATCAAAAATAATTTCTTGGCTGAAAATTGAATTTGTAAAAAACAACATAAAAATTAAAAATTTCATACTTATTAATTTAGTGTCAAGTTAATTGGAACCCTCATTCTTGAACGGATATTTTTACCATTATCAATAGCTGGAATCCACTTTGGCATAAGACGGAAAACGCGAAGAGCTTCTTCATTGCATTCAGGACATGTTTCAATTTCTTTAAAAATGGATATATTAGACATTTTACCGTCAATTTCTACAACAAAACTAACATCTATCCTTCCAACAATTCCCGAATCAATAGCATTTTGAGGATATTTAAAATTCTGATAAATAAAAGTTTGAAGTGAATCTGGGCCTCCTGGATAATCAGCCTCTGGTTCATAATCAACAATAAAATTAAATTCCTCCATTTTAATTATCTCATCCTCTTTCCCAAAAGAATTAGAAAATGTTCCAGAGTAAATTTGACTCAATGAATCTGTCTTTTCTTTGCAATTTATTTGTTTTATCAAAATCCCCTTTTCATCAAAACACATCCAAACTCCAATTGCATTTCTGCCATTAAACTCTTTTATCCATTTTACCTTCCCATTTTGATGATATTCCAGGCAAAAACCAGAAAAATCCATTTGCACTTTAGCGCATTCAACTTGTGAAAAGGCAAAAATCGGGAGAAAAAATAATATGTTAATGTATATTTTCAAATTGTAAAAGAAATAGGAATTGACATCCAGGAGCGAACTGATTTACCTTTAATTTTAGCTGGAATCCAATTTGGCATCGATTTTATCAAATCTAATGCAACCTTATCCAAAATATCATCCAATCCTCGAATCACACTGTAATTACTTATGCTTCCATCTGTTTCAACACAAAATTTCAAATAAACTTTGCCTTGAAAGCAAATATCAAGGTAACAATCAGGGAGAATTAGATTTTTGGCAATAAATTCTTTTAAATCACCATTAAATCTTGCATCTTGATCAGGGAAAGAATAAATAGAATCAATTCTAGGACTAGATATTGGAATATCTTTAATATTAGGATTCAACTCCCATAAATCAGTTTTCTTTGAGAAACCTATATCATATATATTTCGCAATGAATCTGTCTTTTCTTTGCAATTTATTTGTTTTATCAAAATCCCCTTTTCATCAAAACACATCCAAACTCCAATTGCATTCCTGCCTTCAAACTCTTTTATCCATTTTACTTTTCCGCTGGGATAATATTCAAAACAAAATCCAGAAAAATTCATTCGCACTTTAGCGCATTCAACTTGTGAAAAGGCAAAAATTGGGAGAAAAAATAATGTGTTAATAATAATTTTCATCTTAATTCAAAATTTATTGGAATTCGCATTTTGCCTCTCACATAAGATTTTTTATAAACTGCTGGTTCCCAATTTGGCATAGATTCAATTATTCTTCTTGCTTCATTGTCTATATCGAATGAAACTCCCCTTACTACCTTTACGTTACTTATTTTACCATCTATTTCAACAATAAAATCAATATAAACCCTTCCTCTTTCTGAGTTTTTTATTGAAATTTCTGGATAAATAATTTTCTTTTGAATCCATGCTAGCATTGCTTTTTCACCTCCCGGATAATAAGCATCTTCACCAAAACCACATAAATCAATAATCTCCTCTTCCCTTTTGATATGATTAATTTTGTCAGATTTCATTGCATTTATTGCAATTTGATTTTGGTTAGAATTTAAATCTATCATTTTACTAATTAAGGTCGAAGAATCTGATTTTTCTATACAATTTACTTGTTTTGTCAAATTCCCTTTCTCATTAAAAAGCATCCAAATACCCGTTGCAGAACCGTTAGCAAACTCCTTTACCCAAGAAATTTGTCCATTTTGGTGATATTCCAAGCAAAATCCAGAAAAATCTGAATGCACTTTGACACAATCAACTTGTGAAAAGGCAAAAATCGGGAGAAAAAATAATATGTAGGTTAAGATTTTCATTAATTTAAACTAAATCTTATTGGAAGAATCATATAAGATCTCACTATTCGAC
>CAZHLZ010000476.1:0-2346 GCA_964532475.1 uncultured Chitinophaga sp. | reverse complement strand
TAGTATAGTATTTTGATTGAAACCCAATAAATAAAGCACTCCTTTCAATTGGATTAGTTTCTATCCCTGTCTGATTTTTGTATCTGAATAGACCAATCTTATTATCAAACTCTTCAAAAAAAGGTAAATAATACATCTGTTCAAATGCCCATTCTTCTCGATTCTCATATTTCAAATTAAAAACACCCCAATTCATAATTATCGTTTTTTATAGTATAATCTCTAATTTCTTAAAATGAAGGGAAACTAAGACAAATATTGCTATTTTCCTATCTACCATTCCGATAAATTTAATGAATCTATAGACCCGCCGAAATCGGCAAAAATCTTCTTTATGGACCGTGAATGGTTATCACCCAATTCGCATATCGGACTATAATTTGTCTTTTGAATTCATTAATACAATCAAAACGATATATTCTACTAATTGAGAATCAATCGGATGACCAGAATCTCAACTTTAAAGAAATACAACAATAATTTTGAATTATTATACTTTTTTAATATAATTGCAATAAACTAACTTGAAATTCACTATTTTCATACTTTATTGTTGCTTATGTCCTTTCATTCTGGCAAGCCAAAATGCCAGTGACAGTGTTATTGTATCTACAAATCATTTAATTTTCAATCCGCAATTATTAAAAGATAGTTTACAATCATTCGGTCGTTCTTCCAGGATGTCGGATAGTACTAAAAGAAGGACCAATAAGGATAAAATAAAAAGTCGAATTTCAACATCTAATTCATTTAGTTTCCATGGCAATGCCAGTATTGATCTTTATACAGCCAATGCTCAAAACCCAAATCAGCTTAACCTATCTCAATATGTAAGATTCTATATTAACCCGACTGTTACTTTGCTTGGACTGCCTTTTACTTCCAATATATTTCTTACAACAGAAAATAACAATTTTTTCAATTCAAATAGTATCAGTCTTCGGTTTGATGCAGAGGCCTATAAAAGGCAAATGACAGAAAAATATCGTAAAAAATGGCAGGAAGAACAAAAATCACTTGGGGCAAAAAACTCTGATTTATATAATACTGACCGTATTATAGAGCAACAAAAAAAGGCCTTAGAAAAAGAACAAAAAAAACTAGAGTTATTGGATCAAATTCTCAAACAAAAAGTTGAAGAAATTATAAGAAAATCTTCTCAAAATATAAAAGACAGTTTTGATGGAATATCAAATTCAAGTTCAGAAAAATATAATGATTCTTTGAAATCATCCAAAAACAGTTATTTAGAAAATTTTACAAAATTTAAAGACAGTCTTCATAGAATTAAATCTATTCAAAAGAAGAGAATAGATGAAATTACACAAAATGTAGAACAAATTCAAAATCAGAAAGACAGCATCATTCTTCAAATTGAACATTACAAAGCACAAGTTGACAAATACAGTAAATTGATGAAAGACCCATTATCAAAATTTGAACAAGGGGAAATTCAGATTGGTGATAGTTTATCCTCAAAGAAAAACCGGTTCAAACCAAAAGTATCAGACATTCAAAATTTTGACTTCGGATTATTCTATGCTAATCAAACTGAATTTACTACGGTAGGACTGCCTGTTAAAGGAATAAATATCCAATTATCTCCTAATAAATGGAAATATGGAATTAGCGCAGGTAAAACGATGAGCAGTTTCAATAATATTAGTAGATCCAAACAAGAATTCGATCGCAATCTAACCCTTTTCACTTTTGGATATAAATTCAATAAGAATTTACAAGTTTTATGGAATGGGGGCATTATATGGGACGAGGCATTAAATAATCAAATAAAGAAGTCCAATCATTATTCATCTTTAACAATTGAGCAAGAATTCTTTAATTTGAAAATTAAGATTGAGGCAGCATATTCGAAGATTCAAACTTCCGCAGGGTATATAGAACAGGCAACTATAAAAACTAATCCAGAAATATTATTTAATGATCGATTATCACAAAAATTAGCATATAAAGCCATTGCTGAATATAGTTTTCATGAAAACTCAGTTTTAACCGGTACATATAAGAAAGTACCTTTAACCTATTTGACTTTAGGAAATCCTTTCATGCGACGTGATTATGTAGAATATGAAGGTTCCCTCAAACAAAAAATGTTTAAGAATAAATTACATGCAGACCTATTTTATAAAGAGAACCGAAATAATCTTAATTCATTCGAGACATATACAACTAAAGCCAAAGGGTATGGAATTACAATTCAAACCAATTTCTATTCCATTCCTAATATAACTCTAAGCTATTTGCCATATTCCATGGGTAACAACCATCCTGATTCAGCTTTGGTTACAAGAAGCCAGTTTTCGGTTCTGAATGCTGTATTGACGTATT
>CAZHLZ010000475.1:0-2349 GCA_964532475.1 uncultured Chitinophaga sp. | reverse complement strand
AGATGAATATTTACAACTTGTAGACCAAGAATTTGAAAAAATAAAGAAAGAATGTATTCCTATTTTTAAATACACTTTATACCCAACTCATCAAGTGGTTTCTATTCTTTGGGAAACTATTAGAAGTGATTATCAAAATCAAGGTTTTATAAAAGTTGGTAAACCTTTCTATTTAAATGGGTATTTAGATATTAAAGAGGTCAAGAGTATCGAAATTGCTGATTCATTTAATTATATACCAGACTTAAAAAGCACAATTTTATTAGAGACAAAATTTGGTTTTTCTGAACAAATCAAAATAGATTTAGAATTTGATTTAAAAGATGATTTTGTAGATTTTCAAACAATAAGGGAGGAAATAATAAATGGTACATTTTGGAGCAATATAATTAAAATTTCACAACTTAAAAAATCGGGTTACATCGATGGTTTTGGAAATAACTATGAGTTAAAAGTGTTTTTTGATGAAAAAGGAGAAAATCAAGAATTGAAAAAAGATACATTAATTTATGTAGACTACCTAAAAAACATAAAACTTATTTTTATTGATAACATTCAGAATAAAGAAATCAAAGAACGAATAATAAAAATTATTAAAAATGCAATAAATCAAGAAGAAAATATAGAAATTGATAATATCAAATCGCCAGATTTATCCAAATTAATTAAAATTGACTTCACAAAAGACCCAAGAATTGGAATTAAAATATCAGTAGGTTGTGTTTATTATAATTCATCTGACGAAAATGACTTAAAGATATTTCAGAACGATATTGAAACGGGAGAGTTTTTTTCAAATTTGGTAAGAATTAGGAAACTGGTAACAAATTCATACATAACAGGATATTATAACCGATTAGAATTGAAAGATTTTTTCAAGGAATCAACTGGGGCTGAACCTTCATCTGAAAATATTAGGATTAGCTTGGATTACCTTTCACAAATAAGTAACAACCTATTACCAAAAATTAAAGATAGAATTATTTCGGAAGCATTGAAAAATATAATTAGGTTAACCATAAACGAATAAAAAAATGTCGAGATTTGTTCATTTTAATCATGTAACTCAAAAAGCATCTCCCGAAAATAGACAATCATATAGGGATTATCTTCAACAACAAGAATATGTTAGAGATATTGGCTCGGCAATTAGTTCCGCTGGAAATCAATATTCAAGAACGATACAAGCTGTCGGTCAAAATATTTCAGGTGAAATTAAAACGATGTCAAAATTACAGTGTGATGCCATTCAAAAATCTACAATACAAATTGTAGGTGCATTAGACAAAGGATTCAACCAGCTTTCAAATGTGATGCAGGAAGGTTTTAATGCAGTTAATAATAATTTGATAGATATTAAATATCAATTGCAAGATGTTGAAAATGCTATATACCAGATTGGTGGCATCATAGATAGGAAATTAAATGCTGTAATTGAACAACAATATTTAACAAATATGGGAATTCAACAGTTAATACAGATTTCTAAAATTCCTGAATTTCAAAAAGAACGAATTTATTTCTTTGAAGAAGGTTTGAAATTTTTAAATAATGCCTTAATTGACCCAAAACGATATGTTGATGCTCTGGAGAATTTTTTAGAGGCAGAAAAAAGAAAAAAAACAGATTATTTGGTTTTGTACAATATAGGATTAATTTATCTTTACAGCAGTGATAACTTAGATTTAGAAAAAGCAAAAGAATATTTTACAAAAGCAGGCGATTATTCAGATGATGAATTAGAGTCAGAATCACAGCGTTCCCAGCAGATAGGTTTCTCAAATGAAAAAGTAAGTTTTTCTATAATAAGGAAATTTGCATACGAATCGTATCAGCATTTGGCAAATGCTCATCTGATTTTGGGGGAAAATGAAGAAGCAATAATTGCTGCGAATAAAGCTGTTAAGATTTCATCTAAAGCACTGGAGGCAAAATATATTAGTGCTCAAGCAAATTTATTTTTAGGCAATGAACAGGCTGCTTTAGAATTGATAAAACAGCTTGGTGAAGACAATAATTATCTCATTGATGCAGTATTTAACCCTAGTTTAGCCACAATTAATGGCTTACATGATTTTATTGCACAAGTAAATCTTAATAAAAAAGAAGAAATTGAAAATAAATTAAATTCAATGCTTTCAATCATGGATATAAACAGTATTTTAGGTAAAAAATCTAATTCACTATTAGAGGATTTAGAAAAAGACTCAACTTTATTAAATATTATACGCTTGTCACAAATAACTGGTTAATTGATTTAAATAGGCATGAAATCAGAATTCAAAGAATTTTTTAAAGTTGTTATTAATGAAGGTAAACCACTATTTGGTATCATGCTTCATTTAAATG
>CAZHLZ010000474.1:0-2357 GCA_964532475.1 uncultured Chitinophaga sp. | reverse complement strand
TCACCAACGTTTTTTTGCAGAACATTTACCAAAATTAACCGACAAGGTCTCTTCAGATGAAAATTTAGAAGACTTTTTTAATCAATTAGCTATACAAACAATAACGAATTACAAATAATGGAAGCAATAAAACCAATCAAAAGACTTTTTCGTTTACTAAATTTAGATAAACGAGATATTACACAAATTTACATTTATTCCATATTCATTGGGATTTTAAATTTGAGTTTACCACTTGGTATTCAATCGATTGTGAACTTAATCCAAACTGGCCAAGTAACAAGTTCGTGGCTTGTAATGGTTTTTCTAGTCATGCTTGGAATCGTATTGTCGGGAATTCTGCAAATTTATCAACTGAGAATTACTGAGAATTTACAGCAAAAGATATTTATTAGATCTTCATTTGAATTTGCCTATCGAATTCCGAGATTCAATATTTTTGCCATTAAAAAACATTATGCGCCTGAGTTGGTCAATCGTTTTTTTGATACCATGACCATTCAAAAAGGATTACCGAAACTTTTGATAGATTTCTCGACAGCAGGTTTGCAATTATTTTTTGGCTTGGTGTTGTTATCTGTTTACCATCCTTTCTTTATTGTTTTTAGTATCACCTTGTTAAGTGCCCTTATTATCATTTTGTATGTAACAGGTAAAAAAGGTTTGAGCACATCCATTTTAGAATCTAAAAACAAATACAAAGTTGCCCATTGGTTGGAGGAATTAGCACGTACAATGAACACTTTCAAACTCGCTGGAAAATCGGATTTACCTTTAGAAAACACCAACAAATACGTTGAAGCTTACCTTAAGGAAAGAGAAAATCACTTTAAGGTAATCTACATGCAATTTACGCAGTTAATTGGTTTTAAGTCAGTTGTAGCTCTATTCTTGTTGCTAATTGGTGGATATTTGGTGATAAATCAACAATTAAATATTGGGCAATTTATCGCATCCGAAATTATTATTTTATTGATAATAAATTCAGTAGAAAAAATTATCTTAAATATTGAAAATCTCTATGATGTTTTAACAGCAATTGATAAAATTGGAAGTGTAACAGATATCCCGATTGAAAGTGAAGGAGGAAAAATGGTTTGTCAAGATAATTCAAATGCCATGCAACTTGATATTAAAGATTTAGAATTCAAATATTCTTCCGATTCTCGAAAAATTTTCAACAAGCTAAATTTATCAATTAAAGCAGGTCAGCACACTGCAATATTAGGAAATGATGGTTCAGGAAAAACAACATTACTTCACTTAATTGGAAATTTGTACCCTGTGAATAAGGGAAGTATTTCTTTTAATAATATTCCTGCGGTGGATTTGAATCGTGAGAATTTACGCGCTTCCATCGGAGATTACGTCTCAGATCAACTGCTTTTTATGGGGACAATCGAAGAAAACATTACGCTTAAACGTCCAAACATAGCCATGAAAGATTTACTTTGGGCCTGTGAACAAGTGCGCTTATTGGAAGAAATTCAAGCAATGAAAAATGGTTTTTCAACGCAAATCGATCCTAATGGGAAAACATTTTCTCGAAGTATTACTCAAAAAATTCTTCTGGCGAGATGCATCGTCAGTAAACCAAAACTTTTGTTGATGGATGACCAACAGCGATTTACCTCAAGTAGTTTAAAGGATGTGGATCATTTGTCAAAATTACTTTTTGATGAAAACGCTAGCTGGACATTAATAGCAGCAACGAAAAATGAAAACTGGTTAAAGTATTTTAAACAAATCATCAAAATTGAAAACGGGAAAGTAATTTTCCAAGGAAATTATTCAGAATACGTACAATTTAATTCTAAAAACAATGCTTAATATTTCTGAAAATAAAGTAAATCACCGAATTCTAAGGGAAAATCACTCTGCGTTTACAAAATTAAATGTAAAACGTAAAAAAAAACTTTTCATGCGTTTACTAGCTTGGTTTTTTGTGCTTTTCATGATTATTATTTTCCTACCTTGGACTCAAAACATACAATCCAAAGGCTATTTAACAACTTTGTATCCAGATCAAAGACCTCAAACTATAAATTCTGTAATTGCAGGGAAAATTGAAAAATGGTTTGTGAAAGAAGGTGATTTTGTAAATGTTGGGGATACAATTCTTTTTATCAGTGAGATAAAATCTGAATATTTTGACCCAGAACTAATTGCAAGAACGGATGAACAAGTGAAATTAAAAGAAAAATCAATTGTGTCATACGACAAAAAGCAAGGTGCTATTTCACAGCAAATTAATGCTTTTTCGAAATTAAGAAATTTAAAATTAGAGCAGGCTAAAAACAAATTGAAACAAGCTAAATTAAAAGGAGATCGTCAGGTAAAAAAAAAAAAAAAAAAAA
>CAZHLZ010000473.1:0-2358 GCA_964532475.1 uncultured Chitinophaga sp. | reverse complement strand
AGAATCAAGAGAATCATAATTCCTATACATACTATCACAATTTTGAGCACCTATAGATTGTCCAAAATTGTAAATAAATAGCACAAAACCAAAAATAAATCTACATCTCAATTTAGTTTTATAGAAGCATGTTTCTGGTAACATTTAGTTGAACTATTGTAACTATGCCCTTCAGGCCAGAAAAGTATTACTATATGATTTAAATTATTGAAACCATACAAGACAGGTGTAACCGTATTAAGGTTATTTTGAGCTGGATTAATAGCTTTAATCAGACGAATTGTATAATACGGTGTACCATCAACGACTTCCTCTAATACATCATACCCTTTAATTTTATTATCGTAAATTAATGATAATTCAATATTCTAATTTGCACCAATCAAATTAAATTTTAATATATCCAAATTATCCGCAGCATCATATTGGGGTTGATATGGATCTCTATCTTTGTTAGCATTTTTAGGTGGAGGCATCTTACCGGGTTTCAAAGTTACACTACCTAAACTTGTGTAAATTCCGTACTTATCTAAAACAAAATCATGAGTATGCTCGTAATTTTCATTACAATTTGCAGATGTAAAATTATTAAAACTAATAGTATAATTGTTATTATTCGAATATGGTGGAATATTTGTTATCTCTCTTCTTTGAAATCTATCTGCATTACTTTCAAAATAATCCTTATAATTATCCGCATTTTCTCCTTCAACATCAACAATGGAATTCCACAGATATGAATCACCCCCGGCTGTTGCCAATTTATTAAATTCCCATTTAATAATGCCATACTCTTCTGTTAAGTCTTTAGGTTTCTTAATTGGCTTTGGTTTCCTTTTATTTTCCTTTCTATTATCGCAATCATTACTACCTTGATTTGAATTTTTACAAGAAACAAATAAGAAAATGATGCTAATGCAGGCTATTAAAGCCAAATTAATTGTAGTTTTCATAATATAATTTTTATGCAATTAAATGATTTTTATAAATTATTAACCTCTTTTTAAAATTATGTAATTATAAATGTGCTTAATTAGCTGTTTTTATGCCTATTATATATTTTTTAATTCCCTTTAAAATGGAAACTTTGTGGTAATTCCAAATACTGGATTCCAGTTATTGATATATTTTACATAAAGTCCGGTAACAGTTTTTACCTCTCCTTCACTGTTATTGAATTTTCCTCCAAAGGTGAATTGTGTCTCCCAATTTTGATAAGTGGTAGTGCCAATTGATTGTTTATGCTTTACATCAAAAACGAGATTTCCCGCAAAGCCAATGGATAAATTCACAAAAGCCTGATTAATTCTACTGTAAGTTAAATCCCCATAATAAACACTTGAAGCATTCTTTTTCTTTCTGCTTTCACCCTTAACAGCATCATTATATACTCTTTCAGTTTCAATATCCCATTCATCAAGATCATTCACATTGGTTTGAGTTTTACTTTCAAATCCCACTGAAGCAAAAACAAAATTTGGTCTACTACGTGTCGGGAAAAGGAATCTCCTTTGTGGGGTCCATAAATTTAAATTCTTCCATTGAGCGTAAAAATTATAAGAAACTGAAAAATCAAAACTCTCAACTGTCTGTTCTTGAGATAATATTATTAATGAATCAACTCTTGGCACAAAATCATAAGTATTCCTATTATATTGTGGATTGAAGTTTATCCAATGAAAATATTCAAAAGTGGTGTATCTATTTTTGGCATTTGATTCTTGAAAATCAATGCATAACATACCATCACAGTTTGATTTTTTTATGCAAGTATCCTTTTTATACTCTATTCCATAAAATCTTTTTCCATTGAAGAACCAATTAATATTTGCATTCCCTGACCAGTCCCTTGGATTCCAACTCTCAGAAAAGAGTGGCGTATTTACATTTGAAAAGCTTCCCTTAAAATTTCCAATAAAGGAACCTAGATTCCACTGAGCTAATGAGAAATTGAGTATTTGTTTATCTTTATCCACATCAATCCAAAAATTATTGTCCAGACTGCCGTTAACTAATTGTGAAAATGAAGTTCTAATATTGTAATCAACTTCTTTTGGAGCAACGTCCAACACTTCTATGGTATCACTTTTAATAGATACCTTGTCCGTTTTATCTCTTTCAAATTTGATTTGTAATTTCTTTTCCTGACCAAAACTGAATTTGGAACAGAATAGAATTAATGCAATGGTGAGTATTGTTTTCATCTTGTAATTATTATCCTACAATATTAATAGGAATATACTAACTCCATATTATTAGAATAGGTGAATTCATATCCCTGATTTCAGGTAGAATCTCTTATTATCTGATTTCAACTGCTATTCAAACTCTCTTATCCCTGATTTCAGGTAGAAGAAT
>CAZHLZ010000472.1:0-2365 GCA_964532475.1 uncultured Chitinophaga sp. | reverse complement strand
TCCTGAAGTGAATATTCATGGATATTCTGGCTATTTATCCTACGTGGGAGATACAGAAGACATGGCGCGAAATGCTATCTCCTTACTGAAAAACGAAGAGCAGCTTAATTTGTTTAAAAAACAAGCTTTGCAACGATCCAAAGATTTTAGTATCGACAAGGTGCTTCCGATGTATGAAGAATTATACGAAAGCATTTTGGTAAAATAAGTTATGCTGCGATCAATCCATCCCAAATTGCCAATGCGTAATAAATTGGTGACAAAAGAATTTTACCTTACTAAACTTGGATTTTCAGACATAGGAATCCAAGATTTCCCAAATTATTTAATTTTAAAAAAAGATGAAGTTGAAATTCATTTTTTTGAATTTAAGGATTTGAATCCGCTCGAAAATTATGGGCAAGTTTACATTCGAGTCGAAGATATTGACAGATTGTATTCCAATTTTCTTGCAAATAATGTGTCAATTCATCCAAATTCACCTTTAGAAATTAAATCATGGGGTCAAAAAGAATTTGCTGTGCTTGATCCTGATCATAATTTATTGACCTTTGGTGAAGAATTGGTTTGAATTAATTCATCAATTCCTTGGCATTTGAAATCGCAGCCTCATTGATCACTTCTCCACTCATTAAACGTGCAATTTCAATAACTTGTTCTTCTTTTGATAAGCTAATTACATTCGTTTGAGTTTTACCAGCAGCCTCTTGTTTAGTGACTTTAAAGTGATTTTGACCTTTAGCCGCAACTTGTGGAAGATGCGTAATTGCCATTAATTGAAGTGTTTTGCCCATTTTTTTAAGCAAATCTCCAATTTTTTGTGCCACTTCACCAGATACTCCTGTGTCAATTTCATCAAAAATTAATGTTGGAAGTTTTTTCTTTTCAGACATCAACAATTGTATTGCTAACATAAATCGGGATAATTCTCCTCCACTGGCAACTTTATCAATCGGTTTTGGAAGAATTCCGATGTTTGGACTAAAATTTAAGCTAATTTTTGAAAAACCAGTTTCATTTGCAGTGGCTAATTTTTCGATTTCAAAATGAACTTTCGAATTTTCCATTTTTAAATCACACAAAATTTGAACTAAATTTGACTCAATTAGCTCTTTGTTTTTGATTCTTGATTGATGTAAATTTTCGCCTTCTGAAATTAATTTTTGCTCAATTTTTTTCAATTTTTCCTCCAAAGATTCAATTTCAAGTTTCAAATCAATCGTTCTAGAACTGCTATTCTTAAATTTTAAATAAATTTCATTTAGTTCCTCTTGATTTTTCGCATTGTGTTTGATTAGCAAGGAATTGTAGGAAGAAATGTTATTTTCAAGTAAAAATTTTCGTTCTGGATTGTCAATTAACTCCTCAATTAGATCTTCCGCTTCCGCTGAGATATCTTTTAATTCTAAGTTAATACTTTTTATTCTTTCAGAAAATTCCTCCAGCTTTGGATGCAAATTTTTATTTCTATCGAGATTCGATTTTATGATGAGCAGTTTTGAAAGAATTTGATTTTCCTCAGAAATTCCGCTGCTCAGGCTAAAAAATGATTCCTTGATTAAATCAACATTTTCAATTTGTTCAAGTTCCTT
This sequence comes from uncultured Chitinophaga sp., assembly GCA_964532475.1. Taxonomy (GTDB): domain Bacteria; phylum Bacteroidota; class Bacteroidia; order Flavobacteriales_D; family Crocinitomicaceae; genus M2408. The sequence goes on along the minus strand of CAZHLZ010000472.1, from coordinate 773 downwards.
TTCAAGTTCAGAATAGTCAGATTTTTCTAAATTTAATTTTTCCAGTTCTTGAATTTGAAAATTGTTATAATCTTCTTCTAAAAGTGATTTCGAAAGTGTTTCTTTTTTAGAAATTAGTTCCTTGGAAACTTGTTTAAATTGTAAGAATATTTCCTTGAATTTTTTGCGAATGGTAATACTTTCCGACAAATAGTCGAGTATGTCTAATTGATAATTTTCGTTTTTCAATTCTAAGGTATGGTGCTGAGAATGAATGTGTATGAGTTTTTCAGCAAGTTCTTTCAACAAATTTAGTTGTACTGGAGTATCGTTGATGAAAGAACGTGATTTTCCTTGATTTGTTATTTCTCTTCTGATTATTATTTCGTTTGAAAAATCCAAGTCATTCGCTGTAAAAAAGGATTCTAATTGATATTCGTTGATTTTTATGTAAGCCTCAACAATTGTTTTTTCATTTGCATCTCGAATGACAGAATAATCAGCACGTTCGCCCAAAATTAAATTGAGCGCACCAAGTAAAATTGATTTTCCAGAACCAGTTTCTCCGGTAAAAACAGTAAATCCATTTTCAAAATTTAGTTCTAATTTTGAAATTAAGGCGAAGTTCTGAATCTTTAGTTGTTGTAGCATTGAATTGTTGTAAAAATCGTTGGTTTAATCTAATATTTCCTGGTATTTGGAAGAATTTGCAGGATCTATTTTTTTGAGTAAGTTTACTATTTCGTTTTTTTCTGTCTGTTCCGAATCGATGAAAATATTTTTGATTTCAATTT
>CAZHLZ010000471.1:1286-2383 GCA_964532475.1 uncultured Chitinophaga sp. | reverse complement strand
AAAGTATTATTTTTGAGTTTGCTGAGCTCTCGTCCGCAGGACGTCGGTTCAACACGGGTTTGGCAAAATGGCTGTTCGGTTATTCTATCAATCATTTGTTCTTAATTTTAAAGTTTAGTAATTCTATTTAGCATCGGGTTCAGCCACTTCGCCAAGCCCGAAACCGTTATGAGCAATTAAAAAGACGAACAAACTCGGTAAAACAGAGCCAGTTTATGGCAGAACAAATAAAGAAAATCGAAGTTAAAAAGTACAGAAATTGTGAATAACGGGAGAAAAATGGCAATAGTGCAAGTTTTTGATACTCCTTGAATTTATCAAAAGCGAAGATCATCTAAAAATAGAAAAGATGAAAAAGTTAATTTATGGAACATTATTCCTTGCCTTAGTAGGAATTGGAGTTGTTGGGTGTAAGAAAAATCAAGTTCAAAATGGAAGAAGTAATTTGAATTTCGACAACGAATTTAAAGTCTCTGCTGATGGAAAGATGCTTGTTTTTGAAACTTCTAAGAATTTTGAAGATCTTGTAACGAATATCAGTACTGAAAAAGAAGAAAACTTCATTACTTTTGCAGAAAAACTGAGCTATGTAAGTTTATCAAAAAAGAACGAGCTTTCAAAATCTTTAAGCGATAATGAAGGAGATAACTTGTTAAACTCTCTCTTAAATGAAGATGGAATAGTGCAAATTGGTAGTTTTTTATATAAAATAGACTTAGAAAATGAAATTGTTGGTGTATTATCTAGTTCAAATATTTCAGAATATTCAGATTTGGTAACACTAAATAAAGCAAATAAGAACATTCGTAGATTTACTACAGGCGACGATGTTATTGATTTAGCTGAGTCAGGAGCTGAATCAACAGCTAAGAGTTGTGGTGGAATCGGTGGTGGAACTTATCCATGCTACAGTAATATAAATCAAGGTCAAATTGTTGCAACACTAGCTAATGGTACAGTTTGGAGGCTAAATCCAGGTGTGAAGTTTTTTAGAGCAGGTATTTATTTTAGACTTTCTTCATTGTATGAAATTTGGGCTTTTGCAAGTTCAACAGCAACAGATAATGGAACAAAAGTAAATAAATTAAATGGACTAT
>CAZHLZ010000471.1:0-1276 GCA_964532475.1 uncultured Chitinophaga sp. | reverse complement strand
GCAAAGGACCTGAGGGGTGGTGTCAAAAAAGACCTTGTGGTAGTGGTGATATTGAAACAGTTAATTCAGGTTTTTACTATTCAAAAACCCTTAGCGAATACCAACAAACTTTTTACAGTGGCACAAGAAATTTGAACGGTTATCACTTTTTCGTTCAAGGTCGTGCTAAATTTCCTAATGGCACTGCTACAATCGCATCGCCTTATGGAGGAAGAAATATAAACTCCCCATATTAAGATGAGATTTATTTTAGTAATAATCCTGATGTTTGGGCAAAGATGTTTTGCCCAAACATCTATTTCGATTGCTCCTTTGATTATTGGAAAGGCTTATTTTTGCAGTTATCCTAGTGATTTTCGATTCAATCAATTATATTCAGAACAAAGTTCTCAATATGTGCCAAACCCGTATTATACTTTTGGCGCAAAGAAGTTTTCTTATCGTCCGAGCATAGATATTGGTATTCAATTTGAATTGAGTTTAAAGAACAATAAACATCGTATTGGTTTGGAGTGGGCGTCTGACGCTTCCGGTACAATGTCGAAAACAACTGATTTTGCCACCACAAATACTTACGGTGTATCTGTTCCTTATAAAACATATGGTAGTGGTACAAGTTATTTTCAATCTGGCTTTACATACAACAGAATATCACTTAGGTATCATTATATGTTAACAAATCAGAATTCAATTATTAATTTGTATTTTGTTCCTGAGCTAACGTTTACATTTGGGAAATCAAATAGTGCTAGTTGGCTGTTTGAGATTGACACGAATACAATGAATACAACCTATTTCCATAACGATGCGAAAAGTTTATCAAGGGAGATTAATGCATACTACAATGGTCAAAAATCTGTTTTAGCAGGTGTAGGTTTACGAGCAGACGTTAAAACCCATAAGCAAAAAAAATATCTTTTTACACTTGATATAAGCTATAAACAAGGATATAAAGTTATATCCTATTCACAACATACGACGGTTTTATATGATTCTGGAAAAGTTTTTGGAATAACCGATGGTTTATCTGCAACAGGATCAGGCTTATATCTACAAATATCAAGATATTTTACTCTACACAAATGGTAAAGCAATCAAAAAGAAAATTAATAAATGCTCATAACAACAAACAAGCACAAGCGGCAAACGTTCACACGTGTTAGCCGCCTGCGCCTGTTTGCAAACCGTTATGCGGCAGCTTAAAAGACGACACCAAACCAAAAAAATCATCTTGACAACCACCCGACTTTGAACTACGAAGGATGAAATTTTTCAG
>CAZHLZ010000470.1:2020-2388 GCA_964532475.1 uncultured Chitinophaga sp. | reverse complement strand
AGGTCTAGCGGAAAAAGCTGGAATGGATTATGGCAGAGCTATTGATTCATTGACAAGTTTAAGTAATATGCAGTTTACAACACCTACGATTGGCTCTAAAGGAATAAGATACAATCCAAACTACGGAATGTTGAACGGAGAAGAATTTAACGAGAGAGTAAATTTCTTTCACAAACCTCAAATAAACATATCACATTATTGGACATCTAAAAATTCAAAATTCTCTCTATCAAATGTTGCTTATGCTTCAATTGGAAAAGGTGGAGGAACTGCTTTCAAAAACACTTTTGCAAACAGAGATACAGTGACAGGTTTATTGAAAGTTCAATCTATGTATGATGCAAATCAAACATCGATTTCACCTTTAT
>CAZHLZ010000470.1:1661-2010 GCA_964532475.1 uncultured Chitinophaga sp. | reverse complement strand
CATCAAATTATTTGAGGGCTTCCATGAATAATCATAATTGGGTTGGATTACTGTCAACACTAACGTATACTGTAAACAAAAATATTACTGCACTTTTTGGAATAGATGCTAGGTATTACAAGGGCTCTCATTTTCAAACAGTATATGATTTAGTTGGTGGTGATTATGCAATTGATAATTCAGATCAAAATCAACCATTTGGAGCTGGTAACACTGCTTCAGGGATGAAAAGAGTTGGTGACAAGGTTTCATACAATAATGACGATATTGTTTTTTGTGGAGGATAATTTGATAAATTTGAATATAAAAATTATAAAATTGTTAAGCGGACATAGCCTAATTAAGCCTT
>CAZHLZ010000470.1:0-1651 GCA_964532475.1 uncultured Chitinophaga sp. | reverse complement strand
AGGTTTCATACAATAATGACGCTATTGTTTTGTGGGGAGGATCATTTGCTCAAGTTGAATATAAAAAGGATAAATGGAGTACTTTTTTAACGGGTTCATTATCTGAAACAGCTTATCAACGAATAGATTTCTTTAGAAATAAAGACATCGTTTTATCTGACACAACTTTTGCTCAAGCAGTAGGATACGGTGATACTTTAGACTACAATGGGAATAAATACACCATCAATTCATCCGAAGCAAGACATGCAACGACAGATAGAAAATGGTTTCTAGGTTCAACAATTAAAGGTGGAGCTAATTACAACATCAATGAAAAAAACAATGTTTTCATGAATTTAGGATATTTAAATATTGCACCTAAAATGAATACTGTGTTTGATAATTCAAATAGAGAAATTTTAGATGCCGCAAACCAAAAAGTTAGCTCATTTGAATTAGGATACGGATATAAAAGTAAAAAATTCGCTGCAAACGTAAATGCATATTACACTATTTGGAAAAATAAACCACCAGCATTTACACCAACAACAGCTGATGGTGACTCCTATAACATTAATGGTTTAGATGCTTTGCACATGGGTATTGAGTTAGACTTTATTTACAAAATTACTGAAAAATTAGATTTCGAAGGATTGGCATCTTTTGGAGATTGGAAAACAACTTCTAACACAACAGGTATTGTAGTTGACCAAAATGGTGTAATTTTAGATACCTTTAGTTTTTCAGCAAAAGGAGTACATGTTGGAGATGCAGCACAAATTCAAATTGGTGGAAGTTTAAGATATGAATTTAAAAAAGATTTGTGGGCCAAATTACGATACACATACTTTACAAAAAATTACGCAAACTTTGACCCTACAACTTTGGTTGGAGAAAATGCTAACAGAGAATCATGGCAAATGCCAAGTTATGCTTTGCTAGACTTGAACTTTGGTTATGATTTCAAATACAAAAAAACAAGGTTTGGAATTTCTGCTGGAGTAAACAATATCTTTAATTCAATTTATATCACTGATGCACAAAATGGCTTAGACTTTGATGCTTATTCCACCTCTGTTTTTGTCGGAATGGGTAGAAGATTTAGTTTAGGCTTTAAAGTAGGAATATAATAATAATAAATATGAAAAAAACAATTTTTCTTGTTGCTTCGCTATTCTCAACAGTAGCTTTGATGGCACAAGCAGTTCTCCCAACAAATTGGGACAGTTCTGGAACTCCTCCTACGGGATGGATGATTTCTGGAACCACTACTTACACAGGTTCTGGGAATCCTTTACCAGCAGTAAGATTTGATACACAAGGTGATTACATTCAAATTGAATTTGCTGAATCTCCTGGTTTATTAACTTATGATATCACAGGGAATCCTCCAACAGGTCAACAATGGGCTGGTTTATTAGAAATTCAAGAGTCTGTTGATGGTGTAAACTTTACACAATTACGTGCAATTACATCTTTGGCTTCTGGAGCTTATGGACCAATGTCTGATACACCTGCTTCGACTAGTCGTTTCATTAGATTTAATTTCACAACTAAAACTACTGGAAACGTAGGTTTGGATAACGTAAATATTGCACTTCCTTCAGCTGGACCACAGCAAGAAATTGACATTGCAAATGGAATTGACAGAATACCTTCCAACGGAACT
>CAZHLZ010000469.1:0-2391 GCA_964532475.1 uncultured Chitinophaga sp. | reverse complement strand
AAGAATAGCATTGTTTACCCTAATGATATTTTATTAAATATTACGGGTGCTTCTTTGGGTAGAAGTTGTGTTGTTCCTACGGGCTTTAATATTGGAAATGTTAATCAGCATGTTTGTATCATCAGATTAATCAAAAATAATAATCCGAGATTTTTACAGCCTTATTTTTCTTCAAACAAGGGTCAAAATACTTTTAAGAGTTTACAAACAGGAAGCGGACGAGAAGGTCTAAATTTTGAAAGTATTAAGAATCAAAAAATTTTTGTTCCTGTTTTTTCTGAACAAACTAAAATTGCCAATTTTTTAGTATTATTGGATTCACGTATCCAAACCCAAAGCGAAATAATACAACGATTAGAAACCTCAATTCAGGGGATTAGAAAAAAAATATTTAAACAAAAAATAAAATTTAAAGATGAAAATGGGAATGAATTTTCTAAATGGGAAAAATGTCGATTGTCAGATATTGCAAACCGTATAATTACTAAAAACAAAATTGACAATCAAAATGTACTAACAATTTCAGCCCAATTTGGTTTAATTAGTCAATTAGAGTATTTCAAGAAATCGGTTTCTGCTAAGAACTTAACAGGATATTATTTATTGGAAAAAAATGATTTCGCATATAATAAAAGTTATTCAAGTGGTTATCCAATGGGAGCTATTAAGCGTTTAAATCTATACGATTTAGGGGTTGTTTCAACTTTATACATTTGTTTCAGATTTAATAAAAAAGTTTCTCTTGATTTTATGGAGCAATATTTTGAGTGTGGTTCACAAAATAAAGAACTTGAAAAAGTGGCACAAGAAGGCGCTAGAAACCACGGTTTACTAAACATTGGTGTCAATGATTTTTTCGATATTTATTTAAAAATTCCATGCTTAGAGGAACAAAAAAAAATAGCAGCCCTTCTTTGCTTGATTGATAAAAAATTAGAAATTGAAACAAATATTTTAAAGCATTTAACAACCCAAAAGCAATACCTTTTGCAACAGCTTTTTATATAAACATATTCTGTAAAAAATACTTTTTCTGGTCTTTATATTGCTCCAATAGATTTTTTTCTGTTTCAATTTTTACTGAAATAGAGTTTAAAAAGTTTGCTATTTTAATTTGTTCTTCGAGAGAAGGTAAGTTGATTTTCAGCTTCACAAAAACCGATTTAGAAATATTATAACGAGTACTTCCTTGAGCTAAAGGAATCATTTTTTTTCTAAATATTTCACTTCTAAATAAAAATTGTGAAAATTTTGGATTTAGAATATTGTTATCAGCTCTAAAACCAAAACAGAAACTATTTAAATAAACCTCATCAATTTCATTCAATAAAACGGATGCTGTTCCAATTTCATTTGGGGTTTCAGATGAAGTAGTAAAAAACACATCCCCAAATTTAAATATCGTTTGTTTCTCGTTTTCTGAAATTTCAACTTTCCCACATTTCGAAATGTCAATTTTAGAACTATCAAATATTTGTTTGTATTGAATATAGAATTTGCCTGCGCCAAAATCATCTTTTGTTTTACCAGTCAAACCGTTTAAAATCATTCCAATTTTTCCTATTTGTCTTTCTTTCCAAATCGGATAATCACTTCTGTTATTTTCTTTAAATCTTAATTTCAGTTCAAAAAGTTTTTGGCTCGAACTCTTGATTAAGGATTCATATCTTTTAATTATTTCGTTTTGGGTTTGTATACGTAAATCTATCAATAAAAGAAGTGATGCGATTTTATTCTGTTCTTCTAATTTTGTTGGAATATAAAATGAATAGCTTGCAAATTCTTGAGAATTAATTCCTGGTTGACCAGATCTCATAGACATGACTTTTACCCATTTATTATATGCAACGGTTTGTGTTTGAGCAAATATAAAGTAAGAGTTATAAGTTTTCTTAATCTTAGCTCTTATAAGGAAACCTGCAAAATATAGTTTACCATCTTTGGGATTGTATAAATATGTTTTTCCTGTGCTTGCTCCTGTTCTTGCAAATAAAATATCGTTTTCCTCAACCAAATATTTGTCAACTAATTCTCCTGTTGGCGATACTGGTGATTCTGATTTATATCTTGAAGAACTTTCGTCAATATCTGTTATTCGGATATACTTATTTAATCCATCAAATTCACATGCAGATGCATTCATTCCATAATCTAACGAATTCGAACATGTCCCTAAAGTCATTTCTTCCCAATTATCTTCAAACCCCGTAAATCTCAAATTGGGAACCTTACTCGTTTTTAATATTTTGTCTGTCATCTTGATTGTTTCGCTTCTCAGTCATTAACATTAAGGATTTTAAAAATTCAAAAAAAAACTTAAAAAACCAATCCCAGTTCCTTAAAATACACTTCAATTTCCTTGTCCAAATCGGCTCGTTTGGCTTCCAGTGT
>CAZHLZ010000468.1:0-2406 GCA_964532475.1 uncultured Chitinophaga sp. | reverse complement strand
ATTTTGAGTTTTATAATAGTGATAATACTCCTTCTTTGAAGTAAAAAATCGCATTATTTTTTTCAACTCAAGTTGATAATGTTCGATTTTACTTTCATTCGAAAACAAAGTCATTCGAGATTCAATATTGAACATTTGGCAGTAAAATATTGACCGCGTTTCTAACAAAGGTTTTGAAACTTTGAAGAAAAATATTTCTTCGCTATCATTTTCAAATTGATAACTTTGAAGAAATTCCTTCAGCAACTCATTCTTTTTCTCACATACTTCAAAGGCTGACTTTGAAAATAAAATGAAATTTGGTTCATTTGATGATAACTCATCAATTGCTTGATTTAGCTCAAGCATAAGGCTTTTCATAAATGTATTCATATAAAAATTTTGAACAAAATCTATATCAAATTTTGCTCAAATTTTATTTTAGTAAGCAATTTTGTCAGATGCTAATCTTTAATTTTTTCTCTGTAAATGCTAACTCCTGACTTTTCATTTTCTCCATCAAAACGTTCATATCTGAACCTACTTTGTGCTCTAGAACTTTTGCGTAAATTTGAGTTGTAGCAAGTTTCGTATGTCCTAACATTTTAGAAACTGTTTCAATCGGAACTCCATTTGATAGGGTTACAGTCGTTGCAAATGTGTGTCTAGCTAAGTGCATTGTTAAATTCTTATTCAACTTACAAATGGTTCCAATTTCCTTTAAATAAGCGTTCATTTTTTGATTTGATTTAACCGGAAACAATTTTCCAGTAATTTCTCTTACTGGATGATCCTTATACTTTTCTAAAATTCTTAAAGCTTGTGGTAAAAGTGGAACATTGGATTGATTTCCTGTTTTTTGACGATTTGTAAATATCCACTTATTGCCATCAATCCCAAAAGTTAATTCTTTATTTGTCAATTGATAAACATCAATAAATGCAAAACCAGTGTAGCAGCAAAACAAAAAGACATCTCGAACCTCATTTAATCGCTCGATTTTAAAATCTTTGTTTTCAATTTCAATCAACTCATCAATTGTTAAAACTTCTCGCACCGTTGATTCTGTTGCGCATTTAAAATTGTCAAAAGGATTTCTATTCAGCCATTCATTGGCCACACACATATTCATTACTTTTTTCAAACTGCGAATGTATTTTGTGCAAGTATTTAATCCGATTTTCTCTTCAACTCTCAAAAAATGCTCAAAATCAACTACAAATTTATTATTCAAATCAGCAATTAATAAGTCTTTAGAATTGTATTTTTTCTTAATGAATACATTGATTTTTTTCAAAATTGTTTCAAATTTCGTGTGTGTTGATTTAGAAATATCGATGTTGATTCGGTCTTTCATTTTGTCATTATGAATTTTAATGACACCTAGAATAGTTTTTTGTTCCTCTTTAACTCCTAATAGTGAATTTTTGATTTTGTCAGAAGTAATAATCTCCCCATTTGATTGCAACAAATTGTAATGATTCAAAATTTCTGTTTTCATTGCACTAAGGAAAGTGTTTATTGTTCTTGCTTCTTCTGAATTGCCACGAACAGCTCCAGTTGAACTATTCCACTTTTCAGGTTCAATAAATCGTTTACTTGCAATTTCTGTTCTTCGACCATTAATTGAAATTCGACAATAAATCGGTGCTTTGCCATTTCTTATTTTTGATTTACTCAACCAAAATAAAATTGAAAATGTTTGATTCGTTTTCATATTACATTTTTTAAAGGTTACCAATGCTTCAAAAAAGTTTTTTTAAAATTGAAAAACACAATCCATACAAGCTAGAAATAGCAAGCGTTTTGAGATTTATCGGTTACCTGTGGCAAATATAAATGAGAGGTAACCGAATAGGTAACCATCTTGGGTGAAATAATATGTATTGTTTTGAAATGTTAAGGCATAAAAAAACCTCACAAAACATATTTTTTGTGAGGTTTTAGCGCTTTTTAGACTTCTCTAAGCGGTCTGGACGGAACTAACTTTCTCTCATTTTCCTACTTTCAATTTCTTCCAATTACCTTACAATCAAATATTTACATTTTTTGTTAACGCAAATTTGTGCAGAAAAAAGCATAAAAAAGTAGAAAATGTTGTACCATTTGTTGTACCTATTTTGTATCTTTGAGGTAATGAAAATCTGCACATTATGTCGTCTATAAAATTGTTGTTAAAAGAGAATAAAATCAATTCTGAAGGATTAATGCCATTATACCTTAGAATAATAAAAAACCGCAAGACAAAATTCATTGCTTTGGGAATTAATCTTTCTCTTGATCAATGGGACGACCAAAATAAACGAGTAAAGAAGCATCCAAATTCCACACGTTTAAACAACCTGATTGCTCAAAAGGTAGCAGATGCAAATAACATAGCTTTAGAAATGGAGGTTAAAAACAAATTTGTTTCCACCTCAAGAATTA
>CAZHLZ010000467.1:0-2410 GCA_964532475.1 uncultured Chitinophaga sp. | reverse complement strand
GCTCTTTGTCTCCGTTATATAATTTTTTAGTTTTTGTATTGATTGTTAAAACTGTTCCAGTAGCTACAGAATAAGCTTGTTCCAAAATTGGATCACCATTTTCATCACGAACAATGTTTCCAGAATCATCTGTCTTTTTCACCCAGTTTTTCAAATCCAATCCAATTCCACCTGTTACATCAACAGTTGTCAAGAAAATTGGTGAAATTCCGTTTGTACCAGCAACAATTGGCGCAAAGTTTACAAAAGGAACATAAGGACTTGCTTGTTTACCTGTCCAAAGTGCAACGTTATTCACACCCGACATACGAGAAGAACCAACACCCATCGTACCTTTTTCAGCAATCAACATGACTCTTTTGTCAGGATGTTGTGCTTGTAAAGCTTTAATTTCCTCTTGAGCTTGAGGTGTAATCATACATTTTCCATGTAATTCACGGTCAGAACGCGAGTGCGCTTGGTTTCCTGGAGAAAGTAAGTCTGTTGAAATATCTCCTTCACCAGCGATGAATGTTACAACTTTTATTTCTTCTTCAACCTCAGGAAGTTTAGTAAAGAATTCAGCTTTCGCATAACTTTCTAATATTTCTTTTGCAACAGCATTTCCATTTAAGTACGCTTGTTTCAAACGATCCATGTCAGCATCATACAAATAAACTTGTGTTTTCAACACATCACCAGCTTGTTTGGCAATTGAAAGATCATTTCCTAAAGCCAAATCTAACAATGCGATGATTGAAGGTCCACCTTTCATGTGTGACAACAATTCAAAAGCAAAAGCGGGAGTAATTTCAGCAACTGTTTCCTCTCCAAGAATAATTTCTTTTAGAAACTTCGCTTTTTCAGCTGCAGCACTTGTTGTTCCTGGTAAGGTATTATAAATAAAAAACTTTAAGGAATCTTCGCGGTATTCATTCCCATTATCTTTGATTTGTGCAATGATTTCACTCAATAATTCGGCACCATCAATTGGTTTTGGATGAAGTCCCTGAGTTTTTCTCTCTTCAATCTCTTTGATGTATTCTTGATACGCATTCATAACTCTAATTCTTTACTTTTACATTGAAAATTTCGCTGTAAATTTAGTTATTTTGAATGAAAATGTTGTGATAAAATCGATTTTTTTTGATTGAAGGTGCTTTTAATTTTTATGACCTACTTTAATATCAAATTAAGAATATCGAAAAATTCGAAGTTAAATTAGGGAAATCAAGAAATTTTGAAGAAAAAAATTAGAAATTAAAGCCAATAGTAAGCGCATTTTGCATGCAAATATCATTTCTTTTTTCTATTTTTGGATCTCTAGCACTTGCTCCGTCGAAAGTTCCTGTTGCGTAAACTTTTTTGTCCATGAAGCATGCTAAGGCAAGATGATAGCCGAAGTTTATGCGTTCGGTTAAATTGTATTTAAAACCAATTCCACCATTTATCGTAAAATGAGTTCCAACATTTACACAATTTTTTTTCATTACATCAGATAAATAGTTGATTCCAGCACCGGCGTAAATGTATGGTGAAATTTTTGAGTTTTCATTTAATATGTAACCATTAGCAAATTTGTATTTTATAGCTAAATTGCCCGAAGTCAACAAAGATCTTAATTCTCCCATTCCAGTTTTATCCACGCAACCAGGGCATCTATATTCCAAGGCAACAACTCTTGTGTTATCTTCCTCGGTGCAACAGTATCCAAAATGACCGATTGAAAAAATGGCATTTAAATCAAATGATTTATTTAGATAATAGCCTAGATTTGATGTAACACCAGCAAAACAAGTTGTTTCGAATTTAAATAAGCTATTGCCTAAATTACCATTGTAATGTTGAATTGTTCCACCGGCAGAAAAACCAAATTTATTATTTTTAGTTTGTGCAACTACGGTTGAAGCAGCGAATAATAAAGCAAGGAATAATAGTTTTGATTTCATAAAGTTTCAGTTTAAGTGATTTTTTAAACAAATATAGTAAAATTTTCAAAGTTTTAGCTAATAACATAGTGTTTTTTGGTGGTTGTTTAATTTAACTTGGAGATTGTTACTCATTCAGTACTCAATATTCCAAGTGTGGTAACCGCCAGCTGTTACATAAATGCTGTCTTTTATTGGTGTTGTAAGCCCGTTTTTTGTTACTGTGCCTTCGTATTTGTACCAGCCCATTGGAACAGAATTAAAATTGCCATCGTGAAAATAACATCCCTTGTAATTAAGATATTTGTTTTCATAATAATCTTGAATATTAAGTTGCATATATTTAATCGACAATAAGTCATTTTCGTCGTAACAAGCAGTATTATGTTTAATTTCCTCTAGATTTCCTTTTGATATTAATTTATAATCAATTGTTTGACTACTGTTGGATTCCAAAAATTTCATTTCACTTTCAACACGATAAAACAATTCATCATCATTTA
>CAZHLZ010000466.1:0-2412 GCA_964532475.1 uncultured Chitinophaga sp. | reverse complement strand
CAAATAATTATCAATAATTAATATTCTTATACGCATAAAATTGATTTTATTTGGGTTAAATTAATGTTGTTTGCCTATATTTTTCTTTTAATTGGATTGATTGTGAGTAATTTATCTAATTTGGAATGGACAGATGGGGTTTTTTATGGAGTATTGATAGTTTTTATCGTGTTTATTGGGCATAATGCCTTGAAGCAAAGAGAAATCTTTAATGAATCAAAAGTTCTTTCGACAAGCTCAAAAGAAGAAAATGAAAGAAATAAAGTGGTTTTTGAGTTGGAAAATGAGCATTTTAGTCAGACGCAACTTACACTTTTTAAGGAACTAAAAGTAAAGTTAGAAGAGTTAATGCAGCTTAAAAAGCCATATTTAGATCAGGATTTGAGTATTTTAAAGTTAGCTAAAGATTTGAATACCAATACAAAATATTTGTCTCATATTATTAACTCAGAGTACAAGCTTAATTTTATAAATTTTGTCAATCAATATCGAATTGAGGAAGTGAAAAATCAATTAATTGGTGGGGATTTGAATTATACAATCGAAGCATTGGCTCAAAATGCCGGTTTCAAGTCTAAGTCGTCATTTAATTCAGCTTTTAAAAAGATTACAGGAAAAACACCTTCAGATTTTATTAAGGAATCAAAACAGAGTGTTTAGTTTTCATTATTGCCATGGTTTTCGATTCCAATCCAAAACAAAATTCTTCTAAAAACTAATTGAGATTGAGCTAGTTATTAGGAAGTTGTTTTTACTACTATTATTTCCTTGAGAAAAAATTTGATCTTTACTTGTAAAAGCTCTAGTTTCTATTCGCCAAATTACATTTTCAGTATAAAAATAATCCAAGTTTAGTGAGTAGGATTGAGTTTGAAATCCATTACTTGTTCCCGTTTAAATGATTACTTGGTTTTTGTCCATGTAAAATTCGCCTCTTGCTGCCATATTTACTTTTTCTGAAGGAGAATATTTTATTATCAATACAGGAGAAAGCCAGCTATTGTAATTTGTGCTTTTTTTATTTTTTTGTTCAAAACCTAAATCAAATCCCGCTAGCATACCTATTTTTTTTGAAATTTGATATTTCGCATAAAAATTATGAAAATAGCGCATTTTTCTGATGCTGTCAGGAGTGTTGCTTCCGGCAAAAGAACTACTTTTTACACTTAATTTTGAAGTAGGTTTAAAAGTGATTTGATGCCCAAATGCAGGCGCACTATTTCCGCTTTGGCGCTGAATTCGTTGCCATCCATTTAATATCAGCGCAGAAATAAACCATTTTTCTGATTTGGAGGTGAAAGAGAACTTTAATCCACTTTCATAATAGGGTGAATTGTCTGCTAAAATACTTCGAGTTAAATTCCAACAATCTTTTCCTATGGCACTTTCAAAACCAATGTGTGAGGAAAAAATACCTGCATCTAACCATAAATTTTTTGTTTTGGAAAGTTTTAGTCCAACATTAGCTTCGTATACATTTTTCAAAACACCTGGTTCGGATGATAGATTAGCATTTGAGTATGTTCCGGCCATCAATGCGAAATTTGACCTTACTTTTTTTGTTTCATACGCAGCTTTTATCATTCCTAAATTTATATTGAATTCATTGTGACGATTAAAGGAATAAACAAAATCTGGACGATTCTGGTTTTTAGGCATTCCGAAATCAAATGCAAAGTAGGTTTCAATGTATCCGGAGATTTGAAGGTTGATTTTTGTGCTATCAGTCTGCGCCTTAATCGAAAATGGGATTGTGATTAGTAAGAAAATTACGAGATTTTTCATTTTTTTATGTTCAATGGCGTATATTATCGTCGTAAATTTAAACATCCAATTACGCAATTTGTGAGTAAAATTTTTCTTAATTCAAACATTTCTAACGATTGAACGTTAAGTAATAAAAAATACTTTTATGTTAATTTCTATTTTTGGTAAGAAGCTCAAGAAAACAATGCTGCGAGATGGCTTGACGAGCACCTTTTTTAGTTTAATGTGTTTCACTCTATTTGCTTGCAACACAAAAAAAAATGTAATTTTGGAAGAAAAAAAAACAGTAACTACACAAATTATGGGAGATAGTATTAAAGAAGCAACATTTGGTGCAGGATGTTTTTGGTGCGTTGAAGCTTGTTTTCAAGATTTAAAAGGTGTAATTTCGGTTCAGTCTGGGTATTCAGGTGGACAAAAAGAAAACCCAACTTACGAAGCTGTTTGTTCTGGTTTGACTGGCCATGCGGAAGTTGCGCGCATCGTTTATGATGAAGCTCAAATTTCTTTTGAGGAATTATTAGAAGCATTCTGGTATGTGCATGATCCAACTCAATTAAACCGCCAAGGAAATGACATTGGTACACAATACCGTTCTGCAATTTTTTATCATGATGAAAATCAAAAAGTATTGGCAGAAAAATA
>CAZHLZ010000465.1:0-2435 GCA_964532475.1 uncultured Chitinophaga sp. | reverse complement strand
TTAAAGTGTATTGATAATCAGCACCATTGCTGACATGCGTATCAATGAAAATATCAGGAAGAATGGCTTGAAATATTTTCACAAAGGTGAATGCATTTTCTGAATCCATTTTAATGAAATCTCTATTTAAATCTAAGTTTTGAGCATTTCCTCGAAATCCATATTCTTCTGGTCCATTTTGATTTGCCCTACTTGAAGAACTTCGATTCATCATTCCTCCAACGTTGTAACACAATATAAATGAAAAGCTTACATCATTTTTAAATTTTAATTTTTTGTTGACATAATCCAAAGTGATTTTACCGCAAGCATTTATTCCATCTGGCTCTCCAGGATGAATTCCATTATTTACAAAAATTGCAGTTTGATTCTTGAAATTTTTAAATGTTTTTAGCGAATCATTTTCACCATTTAAAACGCACAAATAAATTGGTAACCCATAATCTGATTGTCCCATATTGTACAGCTCTATTTTTCCTTTTTTAGCTAAAGAATCGTAAAATTGAACTAATTTGGGATAAGTTGGAGTTTGATTCCCTTCAAATTGACTAAAAATCAACTTAGGAAACAAAAGGAGAAAAAGTATTAATTTATTCATGTCTCAAAATTAAAATATTTTTTGAATTTCCTTTGGATTTTTTCAACTATTTCAACATTCTGAACTCAAATTTTCTATCTTTGCAAGATGCGTATAGACATTCTAACTATATTACCAAATTTATTGCAAGGTCCGTTTTCGGATTCAATTATGAAGCGTGCTCAAGAAAAATCTTTGGCAGAAATTTGTATTCACAACATTCGTGATTATTCAACAAATAAGCATAAAAATGTCGACGATTACCAATACGGAGGAGGAGCTGGAATGGTTATGTCCATTGAACCAATTGCCTCAGTAATTGAAAAGTTAAGATCAGAAAGAACTTATGACGAAATTATTTACATGACTCCCGATGGAGAATTGTTAAATCAAGCAATTTCAAATGATTTTTCTTTGAAAGGGAATTTAATTATTCTGTGTGGTCATTATAAAGGAGTCGATGAACGAGTTAGAGAGCGTTTTATTACTCGAGAAATATCTATTGGTTCATACGTTTTATCTGGCGGAGAATTGGCAGCAGCCGTGTTGGTTGATAGTATCGTTAGATTAATTCCTGGAGTACTAAATGACGAAACCTCCGCTTTGACAGATAGTTTTCAAGATAATTTATTATCGCCTCCAGTTTATACGCGTCCTCCAGAATTTGAGGGAATGAAAGTGCCGGAAGTTCTTCTTTCAGGTGATTTTAAAAAAATCGATAAATGGCGAGAAGAGCAAGCATTTGAACGCACAAAAAATAGACGACCAGATTTACTAGGGGAATAATTATTGTTACCAGATTAATAAAACTTACAACGGAAATTTAGAAGACAAATGGAAAATTTAGATAAAATTACGGAAACACTAAAAAATGGCGGAACGATTCTTTATCCAACTGACACAATTTGGGGAATTGGTTGTGATGCAACAAACGAAGAAGCGTGTCAGAAGGTTTTAAAAATAAAGCAACGTCCTGAACATAAAAGTTTTATTATCTTAGTGGATAGCTTTCAAATGTTGGAAAAATATGTGCCAGAGTTTTCATCGGTTTGTTACGAACTTGCTGAATTGGCAATTAAACCACTCACAATAATTTACCCAAAAGCCGTTGGTTTGGCTCCTTCGGTGGTAGCAGAAGACGGTTCGGTTGGAATTCGATTAACTAAAGATCCAATTTGTTTGAAATTATTAAAAAGTTTAAAAAAACCGCTTGTTTCTACATCTGCTAATATTTCAGGTGAACATTATCCAACTTGTTTTGATGATATTAATATTCAAATCAAGGAGAATGTGGATCAAATCATTGAAGAAAGGCTGGATGAAAAACAAGTAACACCTTCTCAAATTATAAAAATTGGTTTGGATAGTTCCATTAAAATTTTGAGAAAGTAAAATGAATTTATCCCAACACCTCAAACATCCAGTTTTTAAAGTAACCTCACAAATTTGTGCGGAGAATCAATTGCAAGCTTTCGTTATTGGTGGATTTGTGCGTGATTTAATTCTTGAACGTCCATCAAAGGACATCGACATTGTTGTTGTTGGGAACGGTCTTGATTTGGCACAAAAATGTGCGGATAAGCTGCGAGTGAAAAAGGTTTCATTTTTCAAAAACTTTGGCACTGCTCAGTTTATTTACAAAGATTTAGACATCGAATTTGTTGGTGCTCGTAAAGAATCTTATTCGCGAGATTCTAGAAAGCCAATTGTGGAAAACGGAACAATTCAAGATGACCAATTACGTAGAGATTTCACCATAAATGCGCTTGCAATTTCTTTGTCTCCAGAAAATTTTGGAGAAGTGATTGATCCATTTAATGGTTTGGCTGATATCGAAAACAAGGTGCTTAAAACGCCT
>CAZHLZ010000464.1:0-2437 GCA_964532475.1 uncultured Chitinophaga sp. | reverse complement strand
CTTGTATTGATTCTTGCGACACCATTATGGATGGAATTGGAAAACCAAAAGGATTAATTCGTTTTGTATCTGAAAACGGAATCAAACAAGGTTTAAAATTTCAATGGACACGAAGAGTAAAAGCTTATTCTTTCCTATTAATTGGATTGTTCTTGACCTTGGTAATTTTATTAATAAGCAGAAAAGATTTTGAAACCACCATTTTAAAACAAAGAGGTTCAACATATCAAATAACAGAAGATCATTTAATTTCGAACATCTATGAAATGAATTTGGTGAACAAAACCAGAAAAGACTTCAAAATTCGTTTAGAAACTGATTGTCCAGAATGTAAAATCATAATGGTTGTGAAAAATCTACATTTGAAAGGTGAAAAACAATTACGTGAGCGATTTATCATCGAAATGCCAATTAAAAGTATGATGAAAGGTAGAAAAATTATTACCATTAAAATATTTGGAAATGGCGAGGAAATTGATAATGTTAAAACAAAATTTATCGGACCGATGCTTTGATGGAATGAGTGAAGAGTGGAGAATTATGAATGTAGAATTGAGAGTGGAGAATTATGAATGATATATATTTAGTAAAGAATTAATTATTGTCTAATGTCTTTAGTCTTTAGTCTAACGTCTAATATCTAATTTCTTAATTCCGATAGCTATCGGAACCTAAAATCTTAAAATCTAAATAAAACAATATGAATTGGGGAAAAAGTATAACAGTTGTAATGATCACATTTATCACATTTATTGTGGTTTTGGTGACAATTATTATGTCAAACCGAATTGACTTGGTTTCTGAAGATTATTATCAAAAAGAAATCGCTTTTGAAGATGAAATTCAAGCAAAAAATTCGTGGAATAAAGTTTCAGAAGATGCGACTTTTCAATCTAATGCAGAGCATCTAATCGTTAATTTACCTAAAATTGAAGGAGTTGACGCTTATGAATTAATCTTATCAAGACCAAATGATAACAAAAAAGATATTCGTTTTAGCATTAAAAACACGCAAACCTATTTGATTGAAAAATCTAAATTAGAAAAGGGAGTTTACGATTATCGAATCGTGTGTCAAAAAGATGGGAAAGAATTGGTAAATGTTGGTAAACACTATTTAAAATGATCATTTTTGTAACAAGTTTACTTATCGGCTTAACAGCAAATTTTCATTGCATCGGAATGTGCGGGCCATTGGCACTGGCAATTCCTGTGAATCGAACATCTAATTGGACGATTTTATTTGGCGTTTTGCAGTATAATTTTGGTCGAATTGTAACTTACTCCATTTTAGGAGCTTTGGTTGGATTGATTGGAATCACAATTGAAACCTTTGGGATTTTGCAATGGATAAGCATCATTTCTGGTGTATTGATGATAATTTACGCCTGGAGAAAATGGCTTTCATCCAAAATTGAGGCAAAAATTCCTATGTTTGGAATGAACAAAGTAGTAAGTGCTGGATTAGGGAAAGTTTTGGCGAAAAAATCTCCATTCAAATTGCTACTTTTGGGAAGTTTAAACGGCTTACTTCCTTGTGGAATGGTATATTTAGCATTGATGAATGCAATTTTGGCAGGGAATTCCTTAAACAGGTCTCTCGCAATGGCATTTTTCGGAATCGGAACCCTTCCTGCGATGGTTTTTGTAGGTTTTGCAGCTAATCGAATTTCAAGTAATTTGCGATACAAGTTTTCTCAAGCAATTCCATATTTGTTAACGATTGTGGGTCTTTTGGTAATATTGCGAGGCTTAAACTTAGATATTCCTTACATCAGTCCAAAAATCTCTTTGGTGGAAGAAAAGAAATGTGAAAGCACAAAAACTAATGAAAAAACTGTTGAAATGAGTTGTTGTCATAAGAAGTGAGGAGGTAATATTTATTTTTAGATTCGTATTTTCTTCATAAGTTGAGGTGACAATTTTGCACCTCAACAATACCCCAAACTTTTCAGATACTCCTCAGCATTCAGAACTGCAATTTTAGCTAATTTAAAATCCTTTTGATTTCTAGTTAAAATAGTGGTGCAATTAGCTTGCAAGGCACTGTAATACTGCAAAGAATCTTCAAAATCTTTAAACTTTGAATTCAAACCTTTATCAATAATTACATCATTTAACTCGACCACCTTGCAAATTATTCTAAATTTTCTGAGTTTTTCCCTCATAATTTCTTGATTTTCAAACTTCGCAAGAAAATAAGATACCGTTGCAAAAGAGATTGCTGAGACATAAATTTCAAGTTTTTCATCCTCAGCCAATGTAGCGATTTTAGCAATGGGGCTGTAAAAAGGTTCTCTTCTTCCGAGTAAATCTAGCATCACATTTGTATCTAAAAAAACCCTACCAATCATTTGTGCTTAGAGAGTTTTTCTGAATAATATTCAGATTTTAGATCAATATCAAGTGGGATTCTTGTTCCATGGGCTCAAGTGGA
>CAZHLZ010000463.1:0-2443 GCA_964532475.1 uncultured Chitinophaga sp. | reverse complement strand
CATTGTTTCTAAGCGGTCTGAATCCAATTTTAATAATCGAACTGAGGTTATTAACAAACGATTGAGGTGTTTATTTTTCTAGGAAACAAAAAGCTTATTCAAAAAACCCCCTTTTTCACCACTTAAAATCTGGATTTTCAAGTAAAAAACGACTAATCTTATGTTGCTTTTCAACATGAAAATTTTCACTGATTTTTTCGTTCGTATTTAATATTTTATGCTGATCCAATAATCTTAATTTCTCCCCCTTTTCACACAATCCTAATGTTGTTGGCTCGAAAAAACTCTTTTTTACAATTTCCCATAAATAATCAATTGCTAAGGAATTAGGATGAACTAGGTCTTTTGTGAAAAAACGGTAATCTCGAAGTTCGTCGATGACTATTTCGTAGGAAGGGAAATAGCTTGTCGGAAAGTGCTGTTCCAATGCTGAAATCAACTCAAAAAGTCTTGCCTTGCTGCGATTATTCTCAATCAAACCATCTTTGGAATGCCTCACTGGACTGACAGTAAAAACTACTTCAATGGCAGGATTGAGCGCGTAAATTTGAGAAAGCACATCTTTCCACACTTCAAACATTTGGTCAACTGCACTTAATTTTTTCTCAAATAAATTTGAATTTTGCTTGTGACAATTTGCGACTACCTCATCATTTCCTTTTAAATGATAGGCGAAAGAAGTGCCCAATGTGATAAAAAAATGACTGCTTTCAGCTATTTTTTGCTCTAAATCGATAGAAATTTGTATTAATTTTTCCTTTAATTCATTTTCAGAACTTGCAGAAATAAGGTTGGAACATGACCAGGAATAAAAACTAGAATTTGCTTCAAAAATTCGAAAATCCTCCTCGTTTTTGGCAAGAACACGCGTTAAATTTTCTGCCAAAGCCAAAGGGTGAAAAATAGTTCCAAAAGGATTTGCACAGACTGAAAAACCACCATTTTGAAAGTGTTTTGATAATTCATCCGAAAAGCAACTTCCATAAAAAATCAATCCTTTATTGTGACTAATTTTCTTATCAAATGTTGGAATTACCGTATCGAGCTTAAATTTCATTTTCTAAATTTATTGAATATTCAAACACATCCAACCAATTCTCCCATTTCCCTTGATTGTTGATGGTTTCATTGTGCCAAATAAAAATAAAATCTCCTCCAAAGTTTTGCACTTCTTGATATAACTTTTGAATTTCAACTTTTGCCTGTTCGGGTGTTAATTTTAGGTACAAATTAAGCGTTCCGTCCATGTAAGCAAAAGGATGAATTTTCAAATTGGTTTTTGAATTGGAAAGAAGATCGAAAAAATAAAAAGATCGTGCAGTTCCAGCTCTGAATCCAAGGTCTTCGGCAAATCCAAGACTGTAATCATCTGTAAATCCTTCAGCGAGCAAATTTTTGTAAGTACTTGGTAATTTTACTTTTAGAAAGTGTTGACGAGAACAAAAAACCGTTTGACCCAAAATGGATTCTATTAATTTTTTTTCGTTTTTGAGAATTAAATTGCTTGCATTTGACTCGTAACTCGGATGCAAATTGACGGAATAAATTTTTGCAATTTCTTTGATCAATTCCTGATGACGAATGTCGTTTCCAGAGATATTTTTGTCGTACTTATTGTAATCACCAAGTAACCAAAAAAGCATAATTTCTGCCTTTTTTGTTGACAAAGATTTTATGTAGTCAAAGGTATCGTAAGGATCCATGATTTCACCCTTTTCCACCAATTTTCGCTCAGAAATACGGTTTTTATCATTTTTTAGGTAATCCTTTCCGATACTTAACAAACGCCTGACACCTTCTTTCCATTTGTAGGCGAAAGTATTGTCAATATCAAGGGTACAAACCACTTTAGAAGGAATTTTTTGAGCACTTAGACTACATTCCAATTGCTTTTCTAAAAAGCGAATAATGTCTTCCGCCCAGCGATCGCAAATTACTTTTTTTGACCATTGATATTTGTACAATACGCTGTTTTTTAATTGAAATCGGTCATGAATATCGCGCTGTTTTACGGTGTATTCTTCCATTCTGGAAAGCACGAAAAAAATGGATGCAAAAGGATCAATTATTTTTTCAAAGGCTAAACATTCCTCTTTGTAAAATGTGTTTTTAGTAAATGCGTATGCGTAAATTTCCTCGTCGAACAACACGGAAGCAGGCTGCAAAGCCAATACATTTGACTGAGATTTTTCAGAATAAGAAAACTTGTTTCCCTCAAATTTTTCAAAAAAAATCCAATCGTTGGTAAATTGATACGCAATTTTTCTGTCCGAAAAAATAAAATCGAAGGTATAAACTAAGCGTTCAGTTATTTTATCAACGAATACAAGCATTGCTTTTTTTTACGAAAGTAGTAAGAATTCTGAAATTATGAAAAAACAATCTACTTCAAGTCCTCAATGCCCTAGCCCTGATGGAAGCGGCATCCTCCGTTTTTCATCGG
>CAZHLZ010000462.1:0-2460 GCA_964532475.1 uncultured Chitinophaga sp. | reverse complement strand
ACCACAATCTATTTGTCAAGACGAGTTATTTACCATTGGAAATTCAAGTCAATTTTTTGATTTTGTGAATTTTGATTTTGGAAATGGGATTTCATCGAACAATCAAACACCAAGTTTATCTTATGATGAACCGGGGATTTTTAATATTTCAATGGCATTAGAAAATCTTCAAGGGTGTTTTGATACCATTTCGCAAGCTATTTTGGTGAATCCCAAACCATTAGTTGATTTTTCAATTGAAACACAAAATATTTGCTTCCCTGATTCCATAATTTTAACCAATAATTCAACCCTTACAGAAAATGTACTGTGGACTTTTGGAGACGGAACAAGTTCAACTAATTTTATCGAATCGCACTCATTTAATGCAATAGGAACGTATGATATTAAACTTGTTGGAACAGGAATTAATAGTGTGTGTGCGGATTCAATTACAAGAACAGTAACGGTTAATCCAACGCCTATTGCATCTTTCACACTACCACAAACCATTTGTCAAGACGAGTTATTTACCATTGGAAATTCAAGTCAATTTTATGATTTTGTGAATTTTGATTTCGGAAACGGTAATTCATCGAACAATCAAACACCAAGTTTATCCTTTGATGAACCAGGAATTTTTAATATTTCAATGGCATTAGAAAATATTCAAGGCTGTTTTGATACCATATCGCAGGCTATTTTAGTGTATCCAAAGCCAGTTGCAGATTTTTCGATTACTCCATATGACTCGTGTAATTTACCAGTAAATGTCAATTTTATGAATAATTCTTTGGGTGCTATTGATTATTCTTGGGACTTTAATAATGGTTCAATTTCCGAAATCACTAATCCAAACACAATTTATTCAAGCGCTGGAAATTACAGCGTGAATTTAATTGTTGCAAATCAATACCAATGTTCCGACACCTTAATTAAACAGTTGTTAATTAGTCCTGTACCAATAGCAGATTTTACAATTTCACCTTACGATAGTTGTTCTCCCTCAATCGTTACATTTAGTAATTTGAGTTTAAATTCAAATTTCAATTCTTGGATTTTTGGAGATGGAAATACTACAACCCTTGTAAATCCGGCTAATATTTATCAAAATAATGGTTCATATACAGTAAAATTAATTGTTGAAAGTTTAAATGGATGTAAGGATTCCCTTTCAAAAAATCTAATTACTTATCCGAGTCCAATAGCTGATTTTGATATCATTAACTTAGATTCTTGTGATTTACCAAGTCAAGTTTTCTTTAACAACCTTTCTTCAGGAGCTTTGTTGTATGATTGGAGTTTGGGGAACGGCATGAATTCAAATCTCACACATCCAAGCGCCTTTTACAATGATGCAGGAACTTATTTTGTAAAATTAGTCGCAGAAAATGAATATGGTTGCACAGATGAAAAAATTAAAGAATTGAATGTTCATTTAGCTCCAATAGCAAATTTAGTAATTGGTGATCCAGAACTCTGTACTTATGAATCACTAATTGCAACCTCCTTGAGTACCTTAAGTGATTCTGTAAAATGGTTTATGGGTGATGGAACAAGTTTAAGCGGTAACGTAATAAATCATCAATATGATGCACCTGGAAATTATACGATTACAATTGTTGCTTATGGGCAGGGTACCTGCACAGACACACTGGTTGCAAGCCAAAATATTACTGTTTTCGATACGCCAATTGCTAATTTTTCCTATTTAAATACAGAGTTTGATAATTCAAATAATGGAACCGTAGAATTCCAAAATTTATCATCCTTGGCAACGAATTATTTGTGGTTTTTCCCAAATGATTCTATATCAACATTAATTAATCCATCATATAATTTTGAAAATTTCGGTACGGAAATCATTCAACTTGTGGCTTTAAATGACAATGGTTGCAGAGATACCATGGTGAAACCAGTAAAGATTGAATATTTCAATGGCTTATTTGTGGCAAATGCTATGTATCCAGGGCATTCTGAATTTGAAGTTTCTCACTTTTTACCCAAAGGAGTTGGTTTATTAACTTATAATATTAAAATTTATGACGATTGGGGGAATCTTTTGTGGGAATCTTCTGCTTTAGATGATTATGGTCGTCCTACTGAAGCTTGGGATGGTACATTTAAAGGCGTTCCTGTGCAACAAGATGCGTATGTATGGAAAGTTGATGCCACCTATTATAATGAAGGCTTATGGGAAGGTAAATTATATCCGAATGGAAAAATTAAGCGATCGGGAACGGTTACCGTTATTCGATAAATCAAAAATAAAATATTTTCTCATCAGGAAGTAGAATTAAATTAAAATAGATGTTTAATTTAGGATGTTATAAAAAATGAAAATGTTGTTTAATCAAAAAGAACTTCATTTTTCATTATTTGATGTTTTAAAACAACTCCCTCTCGGTTGATCACCTTCCTGCAACACAAGATCTTAGACATCAGCCAGCCAAGTAGAGATTGCCCAGCCCTCATCCACCT
>CAZHLZ010000461.1:0-2477 GCA_964532475.1 uncultured Chitinophaga sp. | reverse complement strand
TTGTATTTGTGTATGGTAGATAAAGCAAAGCCATATACAATTTCGAATGCCAGATTAATTAGTTATAACGATGGGTTGTTTCCTGATCAGATAGTTGGGATCGATACATTTAAAGGTAAATTATATTTTGCATCTAGTAGTAATGCATATCGTGTTGATATATCTAAAATTCAGTTAAAAGCATTTAATACCTGTATATTGAATTCAATTTCAACAAATAAAAGATTTATTGGATTCAGTCAATCAAAAATATTAGAAAATTTAGTTTTTGAGAATGATGAAAATAGTATAGAATTTAAAATGGTTAATTCTTATTTGTTTAAACCAAATAAAGTGTCTCAATATAAGTATCAACTGATATTTAATGGTAAACAGCTTTTGAAAAACTATAGTAATTCGGATAATCTTAGGTTTGAAAATCTCAAATATGGAAAATATGTTTTAGTTATAAGTTCGCGTAATATTAATAATGAATGGAGTAGACCTAAAACAATTAAATTTGATGTAAAGCCCAAATTTATTGAAACTAATTGGTTTATTCTCTTAATATCCCTTTCAATTGCATTAATTTTTGTATTTGTCATTTTTAAATACATTAATATAAAGAATGAAAAAATCCAGTTTGAAAATTTAATACTTGAGAACGAAAATTATCAGCTACAGCTTTTAAGGTCGCAATTAAATCCTCATTTTCTTTTTAATGCGCTCAATTCATTGAAAAGTCTTATTTATTTGAACAAGTATGATACAGCGGCTGAGTATACTGATAATTTATCCAGATTTTTAAGATCAATTTTAGAAACTGGCATAGAGCATTCTGTAAAGTTATCTCGTGAAATCGAATTAATAAGGAGCTATTTTTATATTGAAAAACGCAGGTTAGGGAATAAAATTGAATTATCAATTGATTGTTCTTATGATTTAATGAATTATAATGTTCCGTCAAATATATTACAACCGATAATCGAGAATTCAATAAAATATGGTTTAGCCAGTAATATTGAAAAGTTAGAGGTAAAAGTAAATGTAAGTTTAAAAGATAGTTTGTTGTTGATAATAATTGAAGATAATAGTCGGAAAGTAATTGAACCAAAAGTTGAAGGGACATCATTTTCTTTAAACTCAATTCAGAAAAGAATCAATTTATTTAATAAAAATAGCATTAAAAATTCATTGGAATTGATTGAAGTTCAAGAAAATGGAACAAAATTGGGAGTAATTGTGATTGTTAAATTAAAGGCGTTGACCTAAAATAATTATTTAGTATTGACTTATTTTAGATATTTTTATTATTTTCGAGATACTATGAACTCACGCACTTCTATTCTTTTACTATTTATTGGATTTAGTCAATATTGTTTTTCTCAATATTCAAGATCTGATATTTATGTTTTGTTTAAATCGGGTGTTCCGGAAAAAATCAAATTTGATGAGACAAATTTTGGAAATTTAGAAAAATTGAAAACTACAGTTATAGATATTTCGAGTTATGTCAAAAGTTATACTAAATTGTCGAAAATAGAAATTGGAAAATTCCCTAATTTATATAAAATTACTTGTTTTGATAGTGTAACATGCTTTAAGCTGATTGAATATTTAAAACAAAGAGATATAACAGAATTTATTGAGTACATACCTCGATATAATTTTTATTTTATCCCAAATGATTTTAAAACTAGTAATCAGTATGCACTTTCAAGAATTCAAGCTTCACAAGCTTGGGATTTAACTATAGGAAACCGCAAAGCAATAATTGCAATAGTAGATGATGCTGTTGATACTTTGCATTCTGATTTAAAGATGCAGTTATGGCGGAATATCAAGGAAATTAAAAACAACGGGATAGACGACGACGGCAATGGTTATATAGACGATTGGTATGGCTGGGATGCCGCTGACGGCGATAATAATCCAAATCCTCCATCATATGCAAACGCAACAAATTTTAATCACGGTACGCATTGCGCAGGTATTGCTTCTGCCTCGACAAATAACAATATTGGAATAGCATCTATAGGTTTCAATCTTAGCTTAATGCCTGTTAAGATTGGGAGGAATATCGATAACTCTATTCAAAATGCATTTGAAGGAGTTGAATATGCTATTTTAAATGGCGCTAACACAATTAGTATGTCTTGGGGTGGAGGTTCATATTCTAATGCAATGCAGATGTTATTTGATTATGCACGTTCCAAAGATATTGTTTGTATTGCAGCTGCAGGAAATGATGGAAAGCAAAATATGAAATATCCTGCTGCATACAGAAATGTTATATCAGTAGGTAGTACAGATCAAAACGACAAGGTATCTGGATTTTCCAATTATGGTAACTGGCTGGATGTATTTGCTCCAGGATCGGATATTTATAGCACTGTACCTGGAAATTCTTATATTAATTTGAGTGGTACTTCTATGGCATGTCCTCTGGTTGCTGGTTTATGCGCTTTGATGAAAGCTTATAAGCCCGATGCAAATGC
>CAZHLZ010000460.1:0-2480 GCA_964532475.1 uncultured Chitinophaga sp. | reverse complement strand
TTTTCTTTAAGTTGGAAATTTGACTTTTAATCTTTGGCATTACCTCATTGTAAATATCTAAGGAATCAACATCACAATGGAATAATTCTTGAGTTTCCAACCATTTTTCACATTTGTCAAACAACATTCTATAATGGAAATATTCCACTTCTGGTCCATAAGTGATATTTCCGTTTTCCGTTTCAAAAAAATGTTCGTCTTCAATGTGATTAATTTCTTCATAGTTGAAGCGAGTTTGTGTGTTGATTAATTCAAAGACTTTTCCCCGTAAACTTTCAGAAGGTTTAATTCTTTTCACGCCAATTTCTTTGTTTGACTCATGCAAAGTTTGGGCAGTGAAATTATTTAGCCCTATTCCTATTAAAAGCAAGGTAAAAATCTTTTTCATATCAATTTTTTTTTATTAAATCGTTGAAGAAATTCTCGATTGGTCTTCCAACCTCAAAACAGTCTAAAATAATTTTATCTAAATTCTTATCTAAAACAGTTTCAGATGGAAATTCTGCGAAGAAATAAAATTGTTTGTTGAAAATCAAGGATTCTTTTTCAGCAGCTTCTCTCAATTCTTTCGGGATAATTTTATTCTTTTCACCTCTAATGGCGCCAAAAGTGTCCTTAAATTTTTTATCAGAATATAATTTTTTAAATTCGTCGCCATTCTTAGCAATTCCTTCTCTCAATTCTTGTAAATCATCTTTTTCGATTTCATAAATTCCGCCGTAAACTCGAAGGTGCTCTGGTCCAAGTTCAAAATAGACACCATTTATGGCCTTACTTTTTTTTCCACTTGGAGCAACAACTGCTGAAACCATTAATTTATATGGACTTTTATCCTTCGAAAAGCGTACATCTTTATTAATTCGAAAAATGCAATCTTTGGATTCTAAATTTTCAAAACGTTTATCATTTTTAGCGATTTCTTTGATGAGGTGCGTGACAAAATCAGAAAAAGGAACTTTTACAAATTGTTCGTAACGTTTGCGATTTAAATCAAACCAATCCTTATTGTTGTTTGGTGCTAATTCGATGAAGAAATCGAGAAATTCTTGCTTAAAAAAAGACATTTATTACATTTTAATTGATAAAAGTAAGATTTTTGCTAATTCTAAACAAGATTTTTACATAAAAGGTTAATAACTTATTTGAAAGATTAGCTAAAAAAAAGGAAAATGAAGTAAAAATACTTGACTATTTTAAGTCAAATTTCTGTGTATCTTTGCAGACTTAATTCGCTTAATGAAAGATTTTTTTAAAATATACCTCTTATCAGTTCAAAATCGTTGGCAAACATTTTTAGTTGTTTTTTACAATTTGTTGTTTGTCATTTTCAACTTATTATCTTTAGTTTTATTTGTTCCTTTTTTACAATTAATTTTTCCAAGTAAGGATAAAGAAGCAGTAATTTATTTAAAACCCGATTTTAACGACAAGACTACAAACATTTTCGATTATTTCTCAGATTTGTACAATTATGAAATGCAGCAATTGGTCTTAAAAGATCCTAAGGAAGCATTATTGTTAGTTTGTATTTTGGTAATAAGTGCCTTTTTTCTCAAAAGCTTATTCAGATACCTTGCCATTTATCACAATTCTTACCTGAAGATGGCGGTTGTGAGAGACTTGAGAGATCAATTGTTTGCTAAATCTTTACGTTTACCGATGTCATTTTTCACTGAGGAAAAAAAGGGAGATCTGATGGCAAGGCTAAACAATGATATCGGTGAAATTGAATTTGCTGTTACTTCGATGTTGGAATTAGTTTTTCGAGAACCAATCGCAATTATTTTAAGTTTAGTTACATTGATTTACTGGAGTCCGCAATTAACGATGATTTCTCTTGTTTTACTTCCAGTTTCTGCATTTACAATTTCCCGGATTGGAAAAAGTTTGAAACGAACTGCTAAAAAAGGACAAGAACAAATGGGGGTTTTATTGTCTTCCATTGAGGAAAATTTTGGCGGAATTCGAATCATTAAGGCGTTTAATGCGGGTGAATACATTCGAAATTCTTTTGGAAAAATAAATTTACAGCACCAACAACTACTTACAAAAACATACCGAAAAAAGGATTTATCTTCTCCATTAAATGAATTTTTGGGAACGGTTGTTATGATTTGTATCGTTTGGTTTGGAGGTTCTATGATTTTGAATGCCAAAGAAAATTCTGGTCTTTCCGGAGAAGAATTTATCACATTTATTATCGTTTTTTCTCAGTTATTAAGACCTATTCAAGGAATTGCAACAGGAATTGCAAATATCAATAAAGCGGAGGTTTCTTATCGTCGATTCGAAGAGATCATTCATGCAGATGAGCAAATTTATGAAGTTGAAAATGCAGCAGACTTTGATGAATTGAAATCTGAAATTGAATTCAAAAATGTGTCCTTTAAATACAAGGAAGACGATGAAAATAAGGCAAACATTCTGCATAACTTGTCGTTTAAAATTCCAAAAGGAAAAATGCTTGCATTGGTGGGCGA
>CAZHLZ010000459.1:0-2496 GCA_964532475.1 uncultured Chitinophaga sp. | reverse complement strand
TTTTTATGATAGCTTTAACAAGCGTGTGCCTCTGCTCATGCAGAGCACACACATCAGTTTGGCAAAAAAGCGGGTGAAGTGCTTTTATAAAACGTTTGTGCAAGGTTCAAGTTTTGTAATTCTATTGAACATTTGTGCTAAAAAGCCGCTTCTTCGCCAAGCTGAAAAACGTTATCGGTCAGGCTAAAAACCAACACCAATATTATTACTAAGTAAAAGGGTTAAATTTTAGAATGAAAGTACAAATTTATAAAGTCAAAAATCCGATCAGTTGTGTTTCTGAAATCGTAGAAATAAACTCAGATCTAGCAACTGATACTTTGACACACTTTGTACCACCTTTTGGGAGCCCTGAAATTATTCTTTTCATTGGGCATGAGCATCAAATAAAAAATGTTTCCATTACTAATGGACTAATCAAAGGATTGTACAACATTTCTCAAAAAATTGAATTTTCACCAAATTATCATTTTATTACTATTCGATTACAGCCCTATGGATTAAGGCAATTATTCAATATAAATACAACAGAGTTAAATAATTCAGTAATAGATATTCAAAGTCATCCAATTGGAGAAGTACTGTTAAATATCATAAAAGCAATAGACAAACTAGAAGTTTCTACAGCAAATAATTTAGTTAATATTATAGAGCAATTTTCTATCTATCCCGTGTCCACATCAACAAAAACATTTATCAAAAATACTTCTGAAACAATCTACACAACTGTAAAAGACATAATTTTTGAAAGCGGTATTGGTCTAAGAACCTTACAACGCAATTTTAAAAAAGAAGTGGGTTTGACACCAAAAGAATACTTGAGAATAAAACGTCTGAACGCAATAGAGCAAAAATTGTCGCAGAATGTAAATGTTTTTGAGATTATTTCCGATTTTGATTTTACAGACCAAGCCCATTTCATTAAAGATTTCAAGCAACTACGAAATATCACACCAGCAGAAATTGTAAAAAAGAAATTATTGCTTTCCGATCAACTCGCTATTCCTGATGTAATATCAATCTAACTTTGTCGCTTTTCTACAATGAAATGTCACTTCTTGCAAAGACCTTTGCAACAAAATATCATTATATTAATAGTATGAAAAGAATTCACGCTCTTGAATGGGAAGATTTGCAATGGTTTCCTGCAAATTGGAGAGATTTTGGCACAGACTTTTTAAAGTTTATAGCTACTAAGTTTAACATATACAAACCCATTTTACCTTTAATGCAAAAGTGTTTTGACAAAAGTGGACAAAATCATTGGGTTGACTTGGCATCAGGCGGTGGCAGTGGTCTGATAGGTTTAGCTCGGGATTTAAAACAAACCAATCCAAGCTTGAAAATCACATTGACAGACTTCTATCCAAATATAAAGGCGTTTGAAAGTTTAACAAAAGAAGCTCCTAATACATTCTATTATGAAAAATCATCAGTTGATGCCACAATGGTGCCTAAGCATTTACAAAATTCAGTACAGACCCTATTTGGAGCATTTCATCATTTTCGCCCTGAAAAAGCTAAACAAATTTTACAAAATGCGGTCAATTCTCATTCAACTATAGCCATCTTTGAACCCGTTGGCAGAAACTTCGGCAGTTGGTTTTCTATGATTTTTGTACCTCTAAACGTGTTACTACTTACCCCATTTATTCGTCCTTTTCGTTGGTCTGTATTGCCCTTTATTTATCTGATTCCAATTATTCCTCTGTATATTTTATGGGATGGCATAGCGTCTATTTTAAGAACTTACTCAGAAAATGAATTACAAGAACTTGTTAATTCCTTAGAAAATGCTGATGGCTATGAGTGGGAAATTGGTAAAACACCAGGGGCAATGCCTATCAACTATCTAATAGGTTTCAAAAAAGACAAAAATGAATTGGGTACAAGAAATTGATAAAATAACATTGGATACGGACTTGCTATTTAGCGAGCTAATCCATGATCAACTAAATTGGAAACCAAATTCCCAAACTTGGAGCATTGCTCAAAATTTGGAACATTTGATAAAAGTTAATGAAACTTATTATCCTGTTTTGAGTTCTTTAAAAAAAGGAACTTACAAAAAGCCCTTTTTGGCAAATTTTGGTTTTATTGTTTCATTTTTTGGGAAAACAGTTTTAAATGCCGTTAAACCTGACAGAAAGAAAAAAATGAAAACTTTTTCAATTTGGGAGCCAGGACAAAGCAGGGTAGGTATTGATATAATATCTCGTTTTAAAAAACATCAGTCCGAACTACAAAAACAAATAAACGAAGCCAAGGAACTCCTTACTAATCGAATTGTAATTTCATCACCTGCGAGTAAAATTGTAGTTTACAGGTTAGAAATTGCATTTGACATTGTTGTAAATCACGAACAACGTCATTTGGAACAGGCTAAAGAAATCCTAAGGGAATTAAAAAAATGAAAAACAATTTATAAAAGCCCGAACCGATAATCGAGTAGACGGCTCTGCCGAGTAATCGACAGAGTGCGCCTCTCACACCACC
>CAZHLZ010000458.1:0-2503 GCA_964532475.1 uncultured Chitinophaga sp. | reverse complement strand
AACAGGAGGAATAAAAACGGCATCACTTATTGATGCTCCCCCAATCCAATTTTGGCTTGTGCGAAATTTTCCAGGTTGCTTTTTCTGTCCTCTAACTCCTTGTAATAGTATTTTGTGTGTTTCCTTAATGAGTCTATTCGAAAATGGTAAAACTTCCAATTGTTTAATCGCTGTGTTCATCGCCTCAATATAATTCTGAACTTCTTCCCAATCATCTCTTTTATCCAATAAAACATCTTCTTTATCTAGCAAGGCTTCTTCAATATTTGTTTGAGTTCCTTCAATTTTATTACTTTGCGTTGCTTCCTTTAAAACGTGCATACTTATAAACAAATCAATATTTGGGATGTATTCTGAATACATATCAAGTCTTCCTAGTTGTCTATCCGCTTTGGAAAGTAATTGCTGAATTTCCATATCATCAAGTAACCATTGCTTATTTATTAAGTTGGGTTGAAAACTTTTGTAATATCCTTGATTTTGATATAAACCTGCTTTAAAATTCTTCATTTTAATTCATTATTTAAAACAAAGGTATCTCTTATTTTAAAAATGTGCAAAAAAATATAATAACAAGCTTCGCTTTTGTAAATTATTACTTCTCTCTAAAATACTCCAC
This sequence comes from uncultured Chitinophaga sp., assembly GCA_964532475.1. GTDB lineage: Bacteria > Bacteroidota > Bacteroidia > Flavobacteriales_D > Crocinitomicaceae > M2408. The sequence continues at coordinate 1,884 of CAZHLZ010000458.1, read as the reverse complement.
CACAATTTTTGCTTTCGCTTTTCCAATAATTGCTGCCAAGGATTCCAAATCGGCACTTTTGATTTTTGATAAAGTTTTAAATTGTTTCATCAGCAATTCAAAGGTTTTTGGACCAATTCCTGGAATCTGGGTCAATTCGGAGGTAAACGCACCTTTACTTCTTCTGTCTCGGTGATGCGTAATCCCGAAACGATGCGCTTCATTCCGCATGTGTTGGATGACTTTCAAAGATTCGGAACGTTTGTCCAAATAAATTGGTATGGAATCTCCCGGAAAAAAGATTTCCTCCAAACGTTTTGCGATTCCAATAATGGCAATTTTTCCACGTAAACCAATGTTATCCAATGCAGTTAATGCGGAGCTTAATTGTCCTTTTCCTCCATCAATCACAATGAGTTGTGGTAAGGATTGATTTTCGGCCACCAACCTGGAATAACGACGAGTAATTACTTCTTCCATCGATGCGAAATCATCTGGTCCAACAACCGTTTTGATGTTGAAATGGCGGTAATCATTTTTGCTTGGTTTCCCATTTTTAAATACCACACAAGCTGAAACTGGATTTGTACCTTGAATGTTGGAATTATCGAAACATTCAATGTGAACGGGCAAATCTTTTAAACGTAAATCGTTTTTCAATTGCGTTAAAATCCGTTCTGTACTCGCCTCAGGATTTTTAATTTTTTCGTTTTTGTATTTTTCCAAACGGTAATATACCGCGTTGCGATGAGAAAGTTCCAACAAGTGTTTTTTGTCACCGATTTGTGGAATCGTAAACTTCAAATCTGGATGTTTGAATTCGGGAATTTCTTCTACCAAAATTTCTTTTGAGGTACTCTGAAAACGTTCCCGCATTTCCAACAAAGCGTAAGACAAAATTTCAGTTTTCGACTCATCTAATTTTTTCGATAATTCAGAAGTCATTCCGTGAATAATCGAACCATTTTTAATGACCAAATAATTCACAAATGCATTTTTTTCATCGTCCACAATTGTGATGACATCTACTTCGTGAATAGTTGGCGAAACAATCGTGGATTTTGATTGGTAATTCTCTAAAGAAAGTAATTTCTCTTTTAAAAGTTGTGCTTCTTCGAATTCTTGTTTTTCCGCAAGAATCAACATTTTTTTGCGAATATAATCTGTAACAAACTTAATGTTACCTTTTAAGATGGATTCTATTTGCTGAAAATATTCTGCGTATTCGTCCTCACTTTGTTTGCCAACACAGGGAGCTTTGCAGTTTCCAATGTGGTATTCAAGGCAAACTTTGTAGTTGGAATTTTCAATTTTTTTTGCACTTAAATCCAAATTGCAGTTACGTAAGGGAAACAATTCTCGAAACAATTGCAAGATTGTATGCATTACTTTTCCATTCGGATAAGGTCCAAAATATTTTGAGCCATCTTTGACAATTCTACGAGTTGAAAACACCCTTGGAAAAGCCTCCTTTTTTACACAAATCCACGGATAAGTTTTATCGTCTTTTAAAAGAATATTGTATCGTGGTTTGTATTTTTTTATTAGATTATTTTCCAATAAAAGTGCATCCAATTCACTTGCAACGACAATGTATTTGATGTCAACAATTTTACGGACTAAAATATTGGTTTTGCCATCTTCGTGAATCTTTGCAAAATAAGATGAAACTCTTTTTTTTAGGTTTTTCGCCTTTCCAACATAAATTATTTCCTCGTTTTTATCAAAGTACTGATAAACACCAGGGCTATCTGGAAGAGTTTTTAGTTTTATATTGAGTTCCTCTTTTGTCATGAATTAGTACAAAATTAATAAAGTATCTGAAAACCTGAGTTCGATTATTAAAATTGTATTCAGACCACTCATAAATAATGAGTTACGAGTAACACAATTGAAGGTGTATTG
>CAZHLZ010000457.1:0-2503 GCA_964532475.1 uncultured Chitinophaga sp. | reverse complement strand
TTTGATGGTGGTATTCGCAAATCGGCAATGTCTTGCGAGTTGTTTAACATTCTTAATTTCCGCCGTCCAAGGTTTTGAATTTCAATCGGTAATGTTTTAACCCGTGTTCCGTTCCAAATTTGTTCGGTCTCTTTTGAGCCAAAGGAAACAATCATAATTTCGTATTACGTTACTAACGTCAAAGATAAGTAATTTGTTTGGATTTGCAATGGATTTCTTCAAACGTAACCTAATGGTTTGTATATTGAAAATTGTGTGATTGTATTTTCCGAAGGAAAATCAGATGTTAGTAAAAGCGCATAGATTCGTGATTAATCAAAAACAGCACATTATTTCTATAGAGCTTAAGTACTGGAATTGTTACCATTTTCTTTGATACCATTTTAATTCGCTTAAACGTTCAATTTCATTTCTTTGCGCCAAAATCCATTTATCTTGTTCATTTAATCGATTTTGTAATAATTTAAAATTTTTCTCAAATTCCGCAATCTTTAGTTCTTTAGCATTAATGTCTTTTTGTAAAGCTTCGAGGTTTTTTTTCCGTCTATTAATTTCATTGAACTGTATTTCATTGTCCCTCTTTACAGAGACTAACTTACTTTTTGTTTCGGTCAGTTCCTTTGATAATTTCGATTCTAAAGTAATTAATTTGTTTAACTTTTTTGTGTTTGCTTCTTCATGTCTAAACAATTTATGCCATTTCTCGAAATAATTTTTCTTTTCACCTTTGAGGGTTTCAATTGAATTTTCTAATTCAGCAACTTTTTCATTTAAGTTTTCAACTTCGTCGCGATTGATACCTTCCTTTAAAATTTTTGTCAAAGCATTTCTTTTGGAAATTAACTTTGAGCCAGTTATGTTTATAAATCTTTGAAAATCTCTTGTTTCAATATCATTTCTAAATTTTAAAGCCTTCTTAAGATTTATGAAAGCATCATTGACATTTCCTTTATAAAATTCTTCACGGGATTTTTTATAGTAAAAATCTGCTTTTCCCGTATTTAATTGTTCGGCGATTAAAGTTTCTGGTGTTTCGTTTTTAGCAAATTCGATAACTCTTGGGTCAGTTTTTATGGCATGGGGATGCAATTGTGATTTCAAAACCAAACCGTTAAATGATGTACATCTACTTAATGCTACATAAACTTGACCAGATGCAAATGCGCTACCTAAATCTGCAATTACTTTTTCAAAAGTCAAACCTTGACTTTTGTGAACAGTTATTGCCCAAGCTAGTTTTATTGGAAATTGCTCATAAATTCCAATAATTTCTTCTTCAATTTTCTTTTTTTCTTTATTGTAAGTGTATTTAATGTTTTGCCACTGTGCTCTTTCAACTTCAACCTTTTGTTCATTGTCAAAAACAACAATTATTTTATTTTTTTCTAAATCTTCAATTTTCCCAATCTTTCCATTATAATATCTTTTGTATATGCCAACATCGTTTTTAATGAACATAATCTGTGCTCCAACTTTTAAATTTAAAAAGTGGTCAGTCGGTTTAATATTATCAGGAAAGTCATTAATTACCTTTGCCTCGTAAGTAAAGAGTTCTGATTCTAATTGATTTAGTTTAGTAAGGTTCGTTTCGTTTACATTTCTCTTATGTGTGGCTAGAATAATGTAGTCATTCCCATTTGCAGAAAATGTGGGGTTGTACTTAGAATTTAATGTTTTAAAGTCATTTGAATTAACTTGATTTACTCTAACTCTATTTAGTAAATCAATAAATTCTTGCTCATTTTGTCTATATATTTTTTTAAGTTCAATATGAGGCGGCTTGAGTTGTTCGATAATGTTTGAGCTAAAAAAAAATCGGTTTTCATAAAATTGAGACAAAATATCCCATTCTTTTTCATTTACAATAGGTGGCAATTGAAAGGTGTCTCCAACCAAAATCACTTGCACTCCGCCAAAAGGCAGATACATTTTTTTACGAAAAACACGTAAAATTCTATCAATTATATCTAAAATATCACAACGAACCATTGATACTTCATCTATAATTAATAATTCCAGATTTTCAATAATATTTCGCTTATCTTCATTATATTGAAAAGTGGTATAAATCGTGTCATTATTTTCTGTGCCGAAAGAGTTCGTTCTTAATCTTATATCATTTGGAACAAATGGGCCAAAAGGTATTTGAAAAAAAGAATTAATTGTAACTCCTCCTGCATTTATTGCAGCAACTCCTGTTGGCGCAAGAATAACTGTGTTTTTATCAGTTAATGTTTTTATGTATTTTAAAAAGGTAGTTTTGCCTGTTCCAGCTTTACCTGTTATATAGACTATGCTATCAGTGTGTTGTACAAATTCCGCAGCATTGTTGAATTCAACATTGTTTTTGTCAAGTTCGATATTTTCAATTTTAACATCCATTCACTTTTCTGCTTATGCCTAATTTAAATAAACACACAAATACCATAAAGCATAACGCCTAAGAAGACCCTAAAGCACATTCAACAGTTGTTCCTTAATTTTTTCCAGTTCATCTTTCATT
>CAZHLZ010000456.1:0-2512 GCA_964532475.1 uncultured Chitinophaga sp. | reverse complement strand
AATCTTCAGAAAGATTAACTTGTTCTTACGATGGTGATGACATTGAAATTGCTTTCAACTCGAAATTTTTGATGGAAATGTTATCAAACTTGGATTCAAGAGAAATAAAAATAAAAATGAGTGCTCCAAATAGAGCTGGAATTTTAGTTCCAATTCAAACGGAAACAGATAACGAACATGAGGATATCTTAATGTTGGTAATGCCTGTTATGCTGCACAGATAATAAAAAAATGAAATTCAAAGAACCATTAGTCTATTTGGCTAATGGGGTTTTTTGTGTAATAAATCGTCAAAAACGGAGTTATTAGATTCCAAGAAACAATACTTAAACTAATTTATGGAAAACGATTTTCAAAAAAATCAAAATGAACTTTTACTTTTTATTTGGAGTAAAAGAAAATTTATTTTAATCGCTACATTTTTAATTGCTGTCATAACTACTGTAGTTACTTTTTTTATGACGCCCTTGTTTCTTTCTACGGCTATTGTTTTCCCTTCTGCAACAAGTTCTGTATCGTTTTCAGATCAACGAAATGCCAAAGCATCTGCAATGGATTTTGGAGAGGAAGAGCAAGCTGAACAATTGGTTCAAATTTTGTCGTCTTCTCAAATTCGAGATATTTTGGTAAAGCGTTATGATTTAATGAAACATTATGAAATAGCTCAAGATGATCAAAATAAATTCTATAAGTTAATTAAAGCTTATAATAGTCACATCACTTTCACTAGGACAAAATATGGCTCTATACAAATTGATGTTTTAGATAGAGACAAGGAATTAGCTGCGGAAATGGCCAATAAGATTGTTGATTTAATTGATACCGTTAAAAATCAAATGATTAAGGAAAGGACTTTGCCTGCATTTGAAATCAATAAACGTAAAAAGCAAATTTTGGAGAATACTTTAAAGAAAATTACAGCGAAATTGGATTCACTTTCTGAAATTGGTGTGGTAACCTCTGAAGCAAGAGCAAATCTTTTTCAAGCAGTAATCGAAGCGAAAAGTCCAGCTGATAAGGAGTTTTTTAAAAATCAACTAACCGTAAATATCAAACACGGAGCTGAATTTGATGGATTGTACATGTTGCGAAATGAAAAAACAATGCAATTGACACTATTTGAAAACTCGTATGAGCAGGCTGAATCTGATGCAAACACAAATTTCAATCATAAATTTATTGTTGAACGAGCCGTGGTTGCTGATAAAAAGGAAAAGCCTAAAAAGGCAATTATCATTCTGGTAACAACAATTATGTCATTTATTTTCATAGTTTTTGCTTTGTTACTGCAGAATAAGATTCAGGAATTAAAGAAAGTCGCTTAAAATAACTCGAAATTAAAGCAAGTTTAATGCTCCAAGCACTAAAAGACAACAAAATTTTACTTGCAATAAGCTTATTGTTTTGCTGCGCTTCGCTTTATTTTGTATGGAATGATTCGTGGTATTTTTCTCTTATCCCTCTAGCTTTACTTGCAATTTATGCTGTGATTTTTCACACGGAAATTATTTTTTTGGCATTATTTTTCTTTGTTCCAATTTCAATCAATATTGAAGAATATACGCAAAGTTTTGGCTTGTTTATTCCTACGGAGCCTTTACTTTTTGGGATTATGCTGTTGCTCCTAATTCATCATTTAAAGAAGCCTGTTTTTCCAAAATTTTTACTGAATTATCACTTTATTTGGGCAATTATTTTTTACTTAGTTTGGATGTTTGTGACTTCCATAACAAGTTCAAATCCAATGGTTTCTTATAAGTTTATGTTGGCGAAACTTTGGTTCATTGTGCCAGTTATTTTTTACGGTCCGATTGTCTTTCAAAACAGAAAGAATATTAAAACTTTTTTGTACTTATTTATTTTTGGAATGTGCATCAGTATGTTCTATACTTTGGTGGTGCATGCTTCTTATCAGTTTGGAGAAAAGGAAGGACATTGGGTTATGAATCCGCTTTTTAAAGACCATACCATTTATGGGGCTTTGGTGGCATTTATTTTACCTCTTGTGGTAGCTCTTTATTTTTCAAAAAAACACGGTCCATTAAAACAAATTACATTGTTGCTAATCATAACTTTAAATTTATTAGCGCTCTATTTTTCTTACACGCGCGCTGCTTGGCTGAGTATTTTTGTCGCCTTATTTGTTTTAGCATTAATAAAATTTAAAATTAAGTTTTCTTGGATTTTAGCAAGTAGTTTTAGCATTTTGATTTTGGTTTTACTCTCTTGGACACAAATTCAGCAGGCCTTAGAGAAAAATGATGCAGAGCACACAACAGAAGATTTTGGAGAACGCTTAGAAAGTGTTTCAAATGTGACTTCAGATGCCTCTAATTTGGAGCGATTGAATCGATGGTCCTGCGCCTTGGATATGTTCTACGATCGACCTGTTTTTGGCTATGGACCTGGAACTTATGCTTTTGAATATGCTCGTTTTCAAGAACCGGAAAATCTAACCATCATTTCGACCAATTTTGGAGACGGCGGAAATGCACACAGCGAATATTTGGGA
>CAZHLZ010000455.1:0-2523 GCA_964532475.1 uncultured Chitinophaga sp. | reverse complement strand
CAGCTGAAATGTCTAGTTTAATTTCTATTTTGTCATTTTCCATTTACACAAATATAATATTTACAATTTTCTTCGTAATCTTTTAGCGCATGAAATAAGGCAAGTTCCATAGCCTTTTTAATAGTCACAGGTTCAAAATCATAAGGATTTGTTCTTGATTTTCTATTATTACCAACTTCGCTTCCACGATATACTACTGAGGGAACATACTTTTCAGTATCTAAAATGTTTGTAACACAAATAGAATATCCATTTCTTTCCAAAAATGTTCTTATATTTACTGTCTTTGGATTGAGAAAAAACTTTGTTCCATGCTGACAAACATCTCTATGAGTTAGTGGATAATAATATTTCAGGTCTTCAAGTGTTATTGTGTCCATAATAAATATTTTGAATGATTCTTATTTTAAAATTGTTTTGTTTTCCAAACCTTGGTCCTTTAGGAACTCTAAGAAAACGTTCATCTTATTTTTTACCTCAGTTTCCTTGATGTCATAAAGATAATCCCACTTTGAAGCTGAAATAAACTTGGTTTTGGTATCACTTTGCTTGATGTCTCCAAATTTGATATAGCTTGTATGGTCATGCAGATAGTGAACAAATGCAGATGCAACATGAGTGTATTTTCTGACGGTTTGAGGTTTGTATCTGGTAAGTAGTTCTGTTTCAAAATCGGAAACCAATTGATTCATTTGGTTAAAGAATTGTTCTTTGCAGTCATCAAACTCTTGAGGTGTCATTTTTGCTGATTCAATTTCCAACTTTGATTGTAAAAAATGAATCTTTTGATTTTGTTTTGTCTCACTTTCAGTCAATATTTGAGCATCGTAAATTGGCTTAACATAAAAATAGGATATGTAAACAATAACTATTGAGACTGTAAGCAATTTTTTACCTTTTTCGCTCAAATAATCTCCAAATGATTCTTCAACTGATTTGAAAAAATCATCTTGTAAATAAGCATTTCTAAATCCATTGAAAAGGGTTAAAAAAATCTTTCTTAATTTTGGATTCTTTTCCAAAGTTTCAGTGAATTCAGTTAGCTCATCTTGAGTTTCTTTTCCAAAACTTTCTTTTACTTGATTAAGAGATTCAAGGTAAATAGCTTCAAATTTGTTTAAGGAATCTGAGCTATCGAAGTTGTTCTTCACTTTTTGATTTAAAAATGTAGAAATTGAAGGGTTAATGATTTTTGCTACGGCATTAACTTGATTATGAAACTTCACATATTTTACAGCAAATTCATTTTGTTTTGATAACTTTTCAAGAACTGTTTGGCTCGCTGTTAACGTATTTATAAGTTGACTTTTATCCTTTTTAAAATGAGCATAAAATCCATCATTTTCAAGTAATATTTTACTAATACTTTTATTAACAGCCGAAAGTGGTCCAGTCACTCTAGCAAGTTTTACTGCCACCTCATTATTTTGCCTGAGCAAGTGACTTACTGATGAATTTGTAATAGCAGACAATGGATTGTTCAACTTATTAAACAGGGCTTCATTTTGAGTTAATTTTTCAAGAACAGAATTGCCAACAGCTTTATTCACTAATGAGATAGCACTTTGTAATTTTGAATGCTCCTCATTTAAAAGAGCTAATCTACTTGCACTACCACCTAACAAAAAAGCTATTTTATCATCTTTTTTCACACTTCATTTTATTGTATCTGAGTAGTACATTTTGAGATTTATTATAAATCATTTTCATCATAATAACTCCCGAAAGGGTTAACAAGCCATTCTCTTTCAATAACGCCATGAGACACCAGTCGAGTAACTAACGCAGCTCCATCATCTGTTAAGTGTCTTGCAGTATCATCATTATTTTGTTTATGTTCATATTCTGTTGCTTTTGAGATTAAGATTTTCCCATAAATTTGGATAGCTTCCTCAATTAATTTTCTAGCATAACCCTTTGATTGATGACCTTCACTTGTATAAATTCCATTTAGCCAAAAAACGGAATCCTCATTTCTACGCTCGTCATCACTAGACTCTTCATAAAGATTTAACTCACATACTTTTTCTTCACCTATATAGCCTTTAAAAGTATCGAGATATTCATTGTGTTCTATTTTCAACATAAGTTTTTTTATTTATTGTTAGACGTTAAAAATATTTGGTTGTAAAAAAGAATTACCTTTTTCTTTTAGTAAGTGTTTCCCAATATCTGCTTGACCATTGGTAGCTTTTGGGTAATAAACTGTAATTTCATCTTCTTTTTTCCAAGATAATCCGTTGATTGCATTAAACAAATTTGTCATAAAACCTTGCCTAGGTTGTCCAGAAAATCCAAAATACGTTGACTGATTTGTGTTTTCTTTCAGTAATTTCAACCCTTGCAAAATAGCTTCAAATTCTGCAACAAATTCTCTTCGATTAGTTGCGTTGTCAATGTCGTAAGTGATAATGTAGTGTGGCATAAATATTATTTTAAATAATTGCTTAAATTTAGATTAAATAATTTTATTATCCTAAAAAAAAACAAAAAAAACTGTTGTTTTTTAAAGTTGTTAATTGA
>CAZHLZ010000454.1:0-2527 GCA_964532475.1 uncultured Chitinophaga sp. | reverse complement strand
TAATTTTCTCAATCAAATATCAAAAGTAGTGTTTTTGCATCAATTTTATGTTCTCCCTCAAATAAAAATAGCTTAAAATTAAGATTTTCGTAAAATTGGCAAACTTCTGAAGCTTTTTCATTCAAAAAATAAGGATCCTTGGTTCCTAAAACAAAATAAGTGGAGAGTTCATCCTTTTTCGTAATTTCTTCAAAATTTACACGAACATCTTCAGGAAAAACTGAGGCCCACAAAACAAATTTTTGAAAAGAAATTTCCACATTTGCCAAAAATCTAGCAGCAGTTGCTCCTCCTTGCGAAAAACCAAGTAGAAAAAATTCTTTGTCCTTAGAGTCTGCAAATAAATGATTATGAAGTTCATTCAAAAAGTGAATATTCTCTTCAATATCTATTTCCCGCAGTTCCTTTGTCATCCAAGAGGCTCCTACCCGACCTGAACTTCCTGAAAGGTAAAATCGATGTGATCCTTCTGGTGCGATAATGAAATAATCCTTGGATAGTAAACATTCAAAATTCTTGATAAAAAATTCTACAAGTTGACCATAACCGTGCAAGACGTAAAGTACTTTTTTAGAATTTGGATTTCCAAGTGTGGTGTACCGATATTTTCGTTTGATTTCTAAAAACTCTTCCAACATTTATTCTCCTTGCGAAATGGTATCCCAATAATCGTTTAAAAATGATTGCAATTTTCTACACGTTGAATTGAAATAACGCTTAGTTCTGTAACCACCAACCCACTGAATTCCGCGAATTGCATTGGTTAAAAAGATTTCATCTGCAGCTAATAAGTTCGAAGGCAAAATATTACATTCATACACTTTAATATTGTGTTGTAAGGCAATATTAATAACCTGCATTCGCATTGTACCTGCCAAACAACCTTCATCTAAACCTGGAGTATACAAAACGCCATTACTCACTACAAAAAGATTTGAATTTATACTTTCTAAAATTCCACCTTTATCATTGGTAATTAGCATGTCATCTAGATTTTTTTCCTTCGCAGTAATTGCTGCCATGACATAAATTAATCCATTTTTTGTTTTATAATTAGAAAGGAAATTTTTCTGCTTTTTAAGATCAGAATAAATATCAATTTCTAAACCTTTGTGGTTTAATTCAAATAAATTAGATTCGTAAGGGTAAATTTCGATAAAGTAACTTACTTCATTTGTTTCTGGAAAATAGGTACCACCAGTGGAACGATCTAAAGAAATTTTGCATTTTCCGCCGCGTGTAATTCCAGACTTTCGGATTAATTCATCAATTTTGGTTTGAAAAAATTCAACAGTATAAAAAGATGGAATTCTCATTTTCAAAACCTTTGCTCCTTCCATCAATCTTCTATAATGATTGTCTAAATTTAGAGCTTTTCCATTCATCACACGAATACTTTCAAATAAACCATCCCCGTAAAGATACGATCGATTTCCGGCTGCAATGGTTGCACCTTCATTTGGAAGTATTTCTCCATTATTATTTACAAAAATTACTGACATTTATTTGAAAATTAACATAAATAAATCTTTACCTTTATCAAAATTGATAATTAAAACATATAAAATACCAAAAATCGCACCACCAATATGTGCATCGTGTGCAATATTCGTTTTTGACTTTTTAAATGCCCAAAATTCGAAAATCAAATAAAGTGGACCAAAAAGATATGCAGGAATTCCAATTCCTGGCAAAAACATCAATTGCAATTCTACTGCTGGATTCCACATAATCATTGCGAAAATAACCGAGGAAACAGCACCCGATGCACCAAGAGACACATAACTTGGATTATCTTGATTACGTAACATTGGCCAAAATGTTGCAAAAAATCCACCTACAAAATAAAGAACCAAAAAATGCAAGTTTCCTTGAACAAAACCATAAGTTTGCTCCAAACCATCTTTGATGTTATAAGCAGCATTTTCCTCGACATTAAGTAATGCTTCACCTAAAAAATAAAAGGACATCATATTGAACAATAAATGCGCCCAATCAGCATGAACAAAAATATGACTTATCAACATATATTGTTTTTTCTCGTGCTTTACCTTATAGGGAGAAAGCGCCATTCTATACAAGAAATCTGGCTTATTGAATCCTTGCATGGAAGTCAATACAGTAACGATTATCAAAATTGTTATTAAACTTAAGGACATTTTGTTATATTTATACCAAATTTATTGTTCATACAAAAGTAATCAATCATTTTAAAATAAATGAAAAATATTCCACTTCTGCTGCTTTCTCTTTTGCTACTTGGTTTTTACTCCTGTAAATCAAAAGAAAAAGAACTCGATTTTCTGGACAAAAAAATAAAAATCGAAGAGAAAATCAAATGGGTTTTGAAAGAGGAAAACATCCATTTACTTGAAACAGACGAGGAAACCGAAAACTTTTTGAAGGAATTTTACAAAAAAAGAAAGTACAAAAGTTTGTGGTCGAATGATTCGCTTTTATCAGAAAACGGGAATGAAATCTATAAAATTTTTAAAAAACCAATTTGTATTTCTTTACCTGAGAAGAG
>CAZHLZ010000453.1:0-2529 GCA_964532475.1 uncultured Chitinophaga sp. | reverse complement strand
AAGGTAAGCATTTTAGCCCAATTATTTATACTTTTTTATGAATTTTTCGGGTTAACTATGGTTGACCAGGATAGTTTACAACCAACAGTTGTTGCTAATTTCAAAGATCTTGATGGACCAGGAGGAAATGCACCAAGTATTTTTGACACTATTCGCTTGGCTGCAAATACAACTTATTTAGTAAATATTGAGTTTTTAAATGAAGCTGCAAATCCTGTTGATAATATCACTTCTGAGATTTTAGCTGAAGCAGCAGAACACCTAATTTGCTACAATCCATCCAATTTAAATGTAACTATTTTAAGAACGGATAGCGATGGAACTTATGAAATTGGATTAAGTTCTAAATGGACAGTTGGATTAGCCTCAACAGGAAGTACAACAATTTCATTAAAACATCAACCAGGAGTTAAAAATGGTTCTTGTGATCCAGGAGAAACAGATGTGGAATTAAATTTTCACACTATTATTCAATAAGTTTTTTTTGTTCAAATTACGTGTTTGTTTTGAAACGCCATTCGAAAGAGTGGCGTTTTTTTTATAATGATTCTAAAAACTTCAACAATTGAATTCTTTCGACTTTGGATAAATTTTTGAATTTGTTTTTACTATTTTCAGCCTCACCATCATGCCACAATATAGCTTCTTCGATGCTTCGTGCCCTTCCATCATGCATTAAAAAAGTATGATTGTTGACTGTTTTTATTAGTCCTAAACCCCAAAGTGCCTGCGTTCGCCATTCTCTTCCATTAGCCATGAAATCAGGCCTATTGTCTGCCAAATCTTCCCCCATATCATGCAAAAGCATATCTGTATATGGACGAATGGTTACATTTTTGAGCGCATTTATTGTTCCTTGATTTCCAGTAGTAAATTTTGGAGTGTGACACTTGGCACAGTCAACTGAATTAAATAATGATTTTCCCTTTAAAACATCTTGATTCGTATAATTTCGACGAACTGGAACACTTAAAGTTCTTGAATATAAGACCACTTTTGCTAAATCATCATCTTGAATTTCAGGACTTCCCCCATTTGCCAGTCCATCGCAAGATGTTTGCATCGATGAGTGATTTTGATTTGGAAATAAAGATGTCGTAATTCCGATATCACCGTTAAAAGCACCTGCAACTTGAATTTCAATGGTCGGTACATTGGCTTTCCATCCAAAACGACCTAGTTGAATCATTTGAGTTTTCGGATTCCACACAAAATTTGCTTTTCCAGAAATACCATCTCCATCCGCATCATTTTCATCAACGATAGCCAAAATATCATTTTCTGAAATATTTTCCAACAAACCTAAACCAATCATTTGTTGACCGACCCTAGGTGAAATCATGTAATTTAAAGCAATAGAACCATAGTTAAAAGTTGTAATTGTATATGTTGGTTTTCTTAAACTATAAGTTGTTCCGTCTGGATATTTACCTGAAATTTCTGTATAAGAAATATTCATTTCTCCTTCATTTTGAACGGTTGAAATACCGTTATCTTGCAATTGACCACCATAAATTAATTCTGCAAGCGGTGAGTTATTACCATCCTGTCCTGGAATACTTAATCTAAATAGCAATCCTTGATTTTTATCTGGGCGCCCTCTTCCATCCTTAAAATGACATGCTGCACAAGATTTTGCATTAAATAACGGACCCAATCCATCTCTTGCTGTGGTTGAGGAAGGAGATTCCACCCAATTATCTTGAAAAAAAGAATTTCCAACAAAAAAATCTAACTTTTCTTGTTGGGTTAAATTCTTAACTTGATAGGAAAAAGCTAATTCCGATTCATCAAAAATGGTTAAACTACCAGCTGATAATTCCTCACCTTCTTCATAGGAATATTCTTCAATGATTGGAGTTTTATCCTTCTTACAAGCAATAATAAAGGAAAGAATCAGGAAGCTGGCTACTAAATATTTCATTTAAAATGTAATGTTAAACAATAAAGCTATTTCTAAAATTTTTTCTTCTTCAGCTTGAAGTGCATAAACTGATTCTAAAACTTTTGGTCTTTCAGCTGCAAGTACAATGGCTTGATCAAAAGGCGTAAACATAGCTGCAATTTTTGTAGTAGTTGTGTTTCGTAAAGTTAAAAATTCTTGATTTTTTGTGCTATTCAATACTGAAACCAAATCTTCTAATGCATAACCACTTACTAACGAACCATTTTTTCTTGTATATTCTCCTTTGTATAAATTTCCAATACCTTGTGCATTTAATGCAATATCTCGATGCGTATTATCAGAGAAACAACTATGTTCATCTTCTTGATTTTGGTTATCGTAAGCTGTATAAATTCGTTCTCCAGACAATTCGAATCCTGACATGGCTTTTATTGAATTAAACATTTTTCTCAAAGCTTGCGTATTGTCCATCGCTAACCATTCAGCACGGTAATTGTTGGTACCTGTTGCCCATTCATTTTTAACTTGCTCTAATCCTTGCACTAAAATATCACAACATAATTGTAAATATTGAGCTCTTCTTGCTTGATTTGATGCTGTTCCTCCCACCACAAAATCTGTAA
>CAZHLZ010000452.1:0-2543 GCA_964532475.1 uncultured Chitinophaga sp. | reverse complement strand
AATAAAAATAAAAAATAATAGTGCTCAAGATATTGAGGCCTTGGTTAATAATGAAAAAATTGTAATCAAAGCCAAAGATTTAACCACAGTTTCGCAAAATCAATTAGTTTAATTAAAACTTCTCTTATGAAAAACAGAAACACTTTTTTGCATGTAAAACTAATTTTCATTTTGACATTTAGCTTTAGTTTTTTTAATGTTAATGCTCAAGTTAATAATCCGAAGAAACAAATTGTTTTACAAGGATTTTGGTGGGATTATTGGAATAATAATTATCAAAATGGTTGGGCAAATTATTTAACGGAATTAGCGCCACGATTGAAAGAATTAGGTATTGACGCAGTTTGGATTCCTCCAACGATTAAAAGTCAAACTCAAAATGGAGTGGGATATTCACCATTTGATCATTATGATTTAGGAGATAAGTTCCAAAAAGGTTTTCTAAAAACAAGGGTAGGAGACAAGGACGAATTATTGCGCATGGTGGCCGTTTTGAAAGCCAACGGAATTGACGTTGTGCAAGATTTGGTTTTAAATCATGTTACTGGTGCTGGTGCAACCAATGGCGGCGGTGGCGTAGATGCCACAGCAATGGATGATGGTTCAACTCAAAAATATAAGAATTTTAGATATTCCTGTTATTTGACACCTGCAACAGCTGAAAATGCAACAAATTATTTAGGTAGAAGTGGAAGATTTCCAAAAAATTGGCAAAATTTCTATCCTAACAATAATAATGTATGTTGTTCAAATGAAATCAATTCACCTTATTGGGGACCAGATATTTCTTATGAAAGTAATGCTTTTGGACTGAGTGGAAATGCTACGTTTAATCCAGCGCAAAGTTCTGATTATATGAGAAATAGCATGCGTAATTGGTTGATTTGGTACAAAAAACAAGTTGGATGGGATGGAGTTCGTTTGGATGCCATTAAACATTTCCCTAACTATGTTGCAGAAGATTACTTATGGAATTTACAAAACAATGCTGGCTGGGCTGGCGGTGGTGCTGATATGTTTGCTGTTGGAGAGTGGGTTGGTGGTTCAAGCGAATTAGATGCTTGGGCTAATGCTGTTCAAAATCGTGCAGGAACATTTGATTTTGCTTTAAGAAATGCTCTAACAGGAATTATCTCAGGAAATGGATTGTTTGATTTAGGCACTGTGCCTAGTTATCAGCAAGGAAATAGAGAAAGAACTGTTCCATTTGTCAATAATCACGATACCTACAGACCAATTGTTGATGCAACAGGAAATTATACTGGTTGGAATTCTTCTCAGCAATTAGGTAGTCAAATCGAGCCGAATGACCCGAGGTCAAGTATTGCTTATGCTATTGCACTTTCTGTGGATGGTGCTCCAGAAATTTTCTTTGAAGATCTTTTTAATATTGGATACCTTGGAAATCGTTTTTCGCATTCACCATCAAGTGAAACCGAATTACCAGTTTTTAGTGATGTCGAGAATCTGATTTGGTGTCATCAAAATTTACATTTTAAAGATGGAAGTTATAATGTAAGATGGCAAGCAAGTGATGCCTTGGTAATTGAAAGAAGTGGAAAAGCATTGATCGGTGTAAACGACAATTGGAATACGTGGCAAGATTTATTCAGTGTGCAAACTTCTTGGCCTGATGGAACTGTTTTATATGATTATTCAGGTGCCCATGGTACAGAAACTAAAACTGTATATGGAGGTGGAAAAGTTGATATTTCAATTCCTCCTTGTAATGGAACTGCTGCACAAGGAAGAAAAGGTTATTGTGTATATGCTCCGCAAGGAATTCAATCAAATTACCAAAGACCATCGAAAAGAACCACTCAAGAATGGGAAATGGATAATGATTTAGGGGATAAGCACACTTCTTCCTTGCAACAAGGAGGGAAAACTCCTGATAACAGCACGGATTGTAGAGTTGTTGGTAGAATTTTTGCTCAACAAGGTCAAGAAATTAATATTGATTTATTCCCTGGAGACCCAACAAAATCGATGACACTTTTACTTTTGGATAAAGATTGTAATCCCGTAGATTCTGTTTCAGGTATTGGAAACTTAGTCTTAAATTATACTCCAACTGCTTCTTCTTGGCATACCATGAGAGTTAGAAATACAACCGCAACTCAAACAGGTCAAAAATGTTGGGTTAAAGCTGATTATCAAGCTCCATCCGTAGTTCAAACAAATGTTACAAAAAATAAATGCGCTTGCACAAGTACTCAAACAACAGATATTAATGAAATGGCGGATGAAAAAATCCTTATTTCTCCTAATCCTGTGAATACCTTACTAAGTGTTGAACTTTCAGTGCCATTGATTTCAACTAATTTTTGGGAAATTTTAGATATTAATGGTAAACAAATTATGTCTGGAAACGGCAACTTTGGTTCACAAAAATTGGAGATTAATGTGGAAGATTTACCAAATGGAGTTTTCTTTTTCAAGGTGGAACAAAATAATTTACCAGTAATTCAGAAGTTTGTGAAGTTGTGATTTTAAAATTATCACATAATTTGTGCGCTTGTAAAGAAAAAACACTATCTTTG
>CAZHLZ010000451.1:0-2546 GCA_964532475.1 uncultured Chitinophaga sp. | reverse complement strand
ATGGTTCAAATTTAAATAGTGCATTTGTTATTGCTCCTTGGAGTACGGTTTCTGGAGTTGGTGGATTGAGAATGGAATCTAATGGTAATACTGAATTGCGTGGCAATTTAAGATGTACTAAATTAACGGTTAATGCACAATGGTGGCCAGATTTTGTATTTAGTTCTTCCTATAATTTAGTTTCTTTGGATAGTATTAAAAGATTTATATATCTGAATGGACATTTACCTGGGATTCAATCACAAGATTCAATTGTTGCAAACGGACAAGATTTAGGGCTTTTACAACGAATACAACAGATTAAAATTGAAGAATTAACACTGTATCTAATACAACAAGAAGAGAAAATTAAAAAGCAGGAAGCGGCAATTAAAGAGCAAGAAGCACGCTTATTAATTTTAGAAGAAAAGTTGGCAAGCACTAAAGATTAATATGAAAAATTTATTAGCAATTTTTCTAGTAATGATATTAACTACATTATTAGTAAATTCATGCAAAAAGAAATGTGATTGTCCATCAAACCCGGATTGCGAAAATTACGATCCGTGCTATAATAAAAGTAAAGTTTTAGCTGATTTTGAGGCAAAGACATATCTCTTTGGTACTCCTTTCAATAGTTACCCTGAGCAATTAATTAAAGTAGATACCGTTTATCTCTCTTCAAGCTTGATATTTGAAGCCAATTACAAAAGCTATATAAATTATAAATGGATAATTGGATCTGATCCAAACCATAGGTCTGGAAATAAAATTTCAGTTTCATTTGCGTTAACTCAAGAGGAAACAATTCCTATAACCTTAATCGTTCAAGGAGATCCAGATAAAAATTGTCAAAACAAATTGGATTATAGAGATACTTTTACTAAATACATTCATTTTATGCCGTATAGCAAATTTAGTTTGAATGGGATTTTTGAAGGTGTATTTTTACATACACCGGATAAGCTATCACAAATTAAAATAGTAACTGAATATAAAGGAATAAAAGGTTACATTACTGGGTTGCCCGTTCACAGTAATGAGTTACCGTTATGGTTTGGGGATACGGCTGTTCAGTTAATTAGTCTGATTAATACCTATGCATACTTTGACAATGACGGAGCGCGAAATCAGCCACAAGGAATTGTCTCATATAACCAATCTAAAAATGAATTAAATTTAGAATTAAAAGTGATTGAACCTTATCCATTGCAGCAAGGTCAAAATTTAACATTCAAACAATATAATTTCAAAGGAAAAAAAATTAAATAATTAAAAAATGGAATTCAAATATCTACTTTTCTTACTTTTTATCTTACCAAAATTATTGCATTCGCAATGTAATTATGAATCAGATTTTAATATAATCCGTACCAATCCTGATAATTATTTTAATCCAAATGACCCGCAATCTTTAAAAATGTGGGATTGGCGAGGCAATACAACTTATGCAATTTATCTGAAAACTAGTCCTACAACTGCAGTTTCACTAAATCTAAAATCACCTTTTTGGGCAGATAATACTTTCAATGCTCAAGATAATGTTGATTTTCTTCGAGTTACAACTAATAAGGATTATGAACCAATTGATGGTTGGGAATTAATCTACAAAAATTTTGGTCAATGTTGCAATATCAACGATGCAGTTTCAGATCCTTCTTTCGCATTGTATAACAAATATAACAGTACATTACGAATTTTTGTTTATGTAGCAAGTAATACTGAAGCTTATAATAGTGCCATAATTAATTTGACCTTCGATTACCCAACTAGCAATATACATTCATATAACCTTAATGAAAATGTTAGTAAAATTACCGCTTTAGACAAAAAAATTAAACAAATTGCAGCCTCTAAAGTTAATAAATTTAACAATGGTTATGGATATTGGTTGCATGCAGATTTTCCAATGACTTACGATCCTTGTGCGTGCAATCATTTTTCAGTTATGTATATTAAGCCAACGTTAGTCAAGACTGGAAATTTAGAAATTGAAATTTTAGGTAAAGCAAAACAGGAAGTTATCAAATCTGCCATATCATCTAATGATGCCTTGGATTTAAGTAATATCATAAGCATAATTTCTAATGGATATTCAGCAGGAAATGCTAAGTATAAAACATGGAATGATTTTAAAACCAATACTGAGAATACTATCCAAACACAGAATGATGATATAAAAAGTTCTCTTCAGGCAAGTTTTGGCAGTTTTCCTGAATGGACTAAAATGATTCCTGAAATTGGGCGGTATATTGGGATATTTGAGTATTTCACTGGTGGTGGGCAGAATAATGTTAAATCTATTAGTCCAACAAATTTTGATATATCTCTTAAAACTACTTCAAATAGTAATTTAACATTTACAGATCCTTATGGTGCCACTAAATTTTATACGCCCGGTTCTAATTATTCGAATAACACCGCAAATTTTGCTCCAGTATATGATGAACCAATGGGAATAATTAATCTATTGGAAACACCCAAATTAGAATTTTATGGCATAATTCCAACACCTACTCATCTATGGGGACAGACTGCATGTATAAATAATCAAACTCAAAAAAATG
>CAZHLZ010000450.1:0-2558 GCA_964532475.1 uncultured Chitinophaga sp. | reverse complement strand
ATCCTGGACCAGTTTTATTTTATGAGACAAAAAATCAACATCCATGGTTTTGCAAAATTTTCAAGTATTGATTTCAATTATTCAACAGGTCATGATATGTTTTTCAATAAAATTGTGGCATTTGAAGAAATGTACAAGCACATTGAACAGCGTATTTTTGATTTAGAAGCTCCACAAAAGAATGGTCAAAAATTATTCGATTCATCTTTAATTTGGACAGCAAATAAAGTTGATTTAATTGAATTGATGTACGCTTTGTTTGCCTCAAGAGCAATTAATGATGGGAATATTGAAATTAATAAAATCGCTGATTTCTTTCAAACCGTTTTCAACATCAATTTAGGAGATTATTACCGAACTTATTCAGAAATGAAATTAAGATCCAATAAATTCAAATTTCTTGAAAAATTGATAGATTCCTTGGAAAATAAAATGCATAATGACGGAAGAATTATCATAAAATAAGGTCTGTTTTGATGAAATCATCCCGAAAACCCCATAAATAGGGGCTTCGGGTGATTTTCTTCCATTTTGAATTTTTATTAAAATTATTTCAAAGTTAAAAGCCTCAAAAAGAGTAATTTATGTTTTATTAAAATAAAAATCAATACCGAACCTATACCTGAGATGTGCGTTCATAATTTTTGTTTAGTTCAACTTTGCACAAAATTATTAATTATGTCAGCAACAATAATTACCCTTGAAGATTTAATCAACTTTAAAGAAGAATTCTTTGCAGAATTTAAAAAACTAATAAATGAAAATCCTGTGAGTAAGACAGATCATTTTATTAAAACTCCAGAATTAAGAAGACTTTTAAAAATCTCCCATGGAACGCTTCAGCATTTAAGAATTAATGGAACAATTCCATATACCAAAGTTGGAGGAATTATTTATTACGATAAGAGGGAAATTGAAAAAATGATTACTGAAAATAAAATCAACAATTCATTTAAATTATGAATTACATCAAACAACTATCTTCAGTCATAATGAAATTTGCTGATGATGATCGTTTGAATACAGCCCATGTCAGTTTGTATTTGGCATTGTTTCAATTGTGGAATTTGAATCGATTTAAAAATCCGATATCAATCAATCGAGCTGAGGTCATGAAAATTTCAAAAATTGGCTCAAAAGGTACATATCATCGATGTTTAAATGATTTTAACAATTGGTCTTACTTGAAATATGAACCATCACACAATCCCTTGAAAGGTAGTATTGTGTACATGTTCAATTTTGAGACAAGTATAGAACAAGCTTCGGTACAAGTTCAAGGACAACTTGTGATACAAGTTGCAGGACAAGTATCGGAGCCTTCTATAAACAATACTAAACAGAAGAAACATTCAAACATTAAAAATTTTATAATACCCTCAATTGAAGAAATTAAAGATTTTTTTAAAAATGATTTGGAGGCTGATAAGTTTTTCAATTACTACGAAGCGAATGGATGGCTTATTGGTGGTAAAGCAAAAATGAAGAACTGGAATGCAGCAGCAAAAAATTGGCAATTGAATTCCAAAAAATTCAATCCCAAAGAAAAAGAAAATCATTACCATACAAACGAAAATAAACAATTTGATATTCCCCTATAAAAATCAAAAATATGGAAACAAATCATTTCGAAATTCGCGATAATTTCAAATATTATGACTTCGAAAAAACAATGACTTTTTTGAATAAATTCGGTAAGTCAAAATTTGGCGAAAAATTTCAGATTCAACGCAGCGACTCCAAAATTTTATATCAACTGATGATTTACGCAATTCGCTGTGAAGAAAGTTGCAAGAAATACAAACTTGATTTAGATAAAGGTATTTTGTTAATCGGAAAAGTTGGTTGTGGAAAAACATCTTTGATGGATATTTTCAGAATTCTTCATTATCGAAATTTGCATTACAACATGTATTTTAGTAGAGAAATTTCGAAAGAGTTTAGCGTAAAAGGATTTGAAACCATTGATAAATATGGTAAAATGAGAAGACCAGTTTGTTTTGATGATTTAGGAATAGAACAAAACATTAAGCATTTTGGAAGTGAATGCAATGTTATGGCTGAAATTCTTTTAAGTCGTTACGATTTAATGAAGTACGATGGTGTAATTACTCATGCAACAACCAATCTCAATGCTGATGAACTTGAAAAAATCTACGGTAATCGTGTTCGTTCTCGCTTACGTGAAATGTTTTTCACTTTCCAGCAGATGCAATCGACAAAAGAAAGTGATTTGTCTCCCCAAAACTCGACACAAGCAAAATCGTCCAAGTACGCCTAAAAGAAACCCAATATTACCAGGAAGTCCCGATGACTATCGGGATCCAGAAAAAACAAATTGTTTTACATCACACTGTTTCCAATGGTAATGCAAAAAATGTTATGTCTTGGAGGGCAAAAACACCCGCCAAAGTTGGTACTGCATTTATCATTGATCGAGAAGGAATAATTTATCAATGCTTCAGCTCAAAACATTGGGCGCACCATTTAGGAACCAAAGCTAAAAACAATAAACAGCTGAATCAAGAATCCATCGGAATAGAACTTTGTTCGTGGGG
>CAZHLZ010000449.1:0-2563 GCA_964532475.1 uncultured Chitinophaga sp. | reverse complement strand
CGGAATGATTGATGAAGTTTTAAGAAGAAAATAGTTATAGGAAATAGTTTTACCAATTATCGTTAACCTATAACCCATTACCATAAAAAAATGGCAAAAGAAATGTTGGAATGTTCTTTCTGTGGAAGAAAGAAACCGGAAACAAATTTGTTAATCGCTGGAATTGATGCTCACATTTGTGATAAATGTATCGATCAAGCACACGGCATTGTTTTAGAAGAACTAAAGCAAAGCAAACACTCTCATGGCTTAGGAGATTTGGTACTCAAAAAACCAAAGGAAATCCGTGCTTTTTTAGATGAATATGTAATTGGTCAAGACCAGACTAAAAAAGTTATGTCTGTTGCAGTTTACAATCACTACAAACGTTTGATGCAAAAAAATCATGATGATGATGTTGAAATTGAAAAAAGCAACATTATTATGGTAGGTCAAACTGGAACCGGAAAAACGTTAGTTGCGAAAACCATTGCCAGAATGTTAGGCGTTCCGCTTACAATTGTTGATGCAACAGTTTTAACTGAAGCAGGTTATGTGGGTGAAGATGTAGAAAGCATTTTAACCCGATTATTGCAAGTTGCCGATTATGATGTAGCAAAAGCCGAAAGAGGAATCGTTTTTATTGATGAAATTGATAAAATTGCACGTAAAAGTGATAATCCATCCATTACCAGAGATGTTTCAGGTGAAGGAGTTCAACAAGCTTTATTGAAATTGTTGGAAGGAACGGTTGTAAATGTTCCACCACAAGGAGGAAGAAAACATCCAGAACAAAAAATGATTCAAGTTGAAACCAAAAATATTTTATTCGTTTGTGGTGGAGCTTTTGACGGAATTGAAAAAATTATAGCGAGACGAGTAAATACCCAAACAATAGGATTTACTTCCAAAGAAGATGTGAAAATTGATGGAGATAATTTCTTGAAATACATCAATCCTACTGATATTAAAACTTATGGATTGATTCCAGAGTTAATTGGTCGTTTTCCTTCTTTAACTTATTTGGAACCTTTAGATGCTAAAAGTTTAAAACGAATTTTGACTGAGCCAAAAAATGCTTTGGTGAAACAATATTTACGTTTGTTTGAAATTGATGGTATCAAATTAAGTTTTGATGGAGATGCTTTAGATTTTATTGTTGAAAAAGCAATCGAATTTAAACTTGGAGCGAGAGGTTTACGTTCTATTTGCGAAGCTGTCTTAACCGATGCGATGTTTGAATTACCTTCTAAAGAAGAATCGGAATTCAGATTAACATTAGAATATGCGAAGGAAAAATTTTCAACATCTAAAGTTGCCATGTTAAAAGTTGCGTAGTTTTTTTTTTATAAGAAATTCTATTCTTCATCTTCCAAGAAAAAATCACCTGTTTTGTTTCCTGATTTTGTGATTAGGTAATAAATAAATGTATTGATCACAAAAAGTGCGAAAATTATTTTGTCAAACAAAGTAGTGTCTTCCTTGTAGTAATCAATTCCCATATAGAATAGGAGCAAAGCCAGATAAAAAACGATTGGTATACCAATGAAATATTTAAACGCAGGTTTTTGTCGCCACATGAATACAATTCCAACAAAAATGGATGTCCAGCATAAAATACTCAATTTGTGAAAATTCAACAATCGATTTAAAAAAACGCTTGGATCATAACCTAATTCTGAACCGCGATTTAAAATTAGAATTTCAACATTTAATTTTTTGACATCCAAAATGATTTCTCGGAAAGAGATTGCGGAATAACTTAAAATGTGCCATAAAATGAAAATCGACCAAATAATGATATTTAAATAAATAATCATTTTAGGTAACATTTCAGGATTTTTTTCACCAAAAATTAGTTTACCCAATTTATTTAAAATAGGAATGGGACTATTAAACTTGGTGCTTGCAGTTTCTTTATTCTCGAAATATTGATTTTCATCTTCCATACAAAATCCCTAAAAATAAAAAAGGAACTCAAATGATTGAATTCCTTTTATTTAGTAGCGGGGACACGACTCGAACGTGCGACCTTCGGGTTATGAGCCCGACGAGCTACCAACTGCTCCACCCCACAATATTCATTTAATTAACTTAAATGCACTGCAAAGATACAACCTTTTTTCTTATTGGCAACACTTTTATGAAAAAAAATATTTTTTTTATCAATTTTAGTTAAAATAATTCACATTTCAATAATTGCTACTATCTTTATGAACTAAAATAAGTAATAGAATTAATCAAAAAATAATTAATATGTTTGGAAAAGACGAATTTAGAAAATACGCTACAAAACATCAGGGGATTAGCAGTATGCATTTAGAAAGTTACATTGATTCTTCATTAACGCCTTATATCATCGAGGAACGTCACATGAACATGACGCAAATGGATGTTTTTTCAAGATTAATGATGGACAGAATTATTTTTTTAGGAACAGGAATAAACGACCAAGTGGCGAATATTATCAATGCTCAGTTGTTGTTTTTGGAGTCTGTAGATCCGAAAAAAGACATTCAAATTTACATGAATTCTCCAGGTGGATCAGTTTATGCTGGTTTGGGAATTTATGATACAATGCAAT
>CAZHLZ010000448.1:0-2573 GCA_964532475.1 uncultured Chitinophaga sp. | reverse complement strand
TGTGTGGAATTATCTTCTCCTGAAAAACACAGAAAACAATTTCCTGATCGAGATTTCAATGCACAGGTTTGGGACAAAGCTTGGAAAATTCCTTATATTTATATTGAGAATGCATTTTTATACATAGATATTTTAGAAACTTTCTAAATCAAAAATTTTTTAAAATCAGAATGGCTTTTTTTCTCAATAATAGTTAGATATTTGAAAGTTTTAATATTTTTGAACTAATTATTGGCTATCTATATATAAAATACATGACAAAAGAGCAAGCAAAACAAGAGATTGAGAGATTATCACAGGAATTAAATCATCACAATCATCTATATTATGTTGAAAGTTCACCCGAAATTTCAGATTACGATTTTGATCAATTATTACTTGCGCTTCAAAAATTAGAAAAGGAATTTCCCGAATTTGCGTCCGAAAATAGTCCCACAAAACGAGTTGGAGGTGATATAACCAAAAAGTTTGAAACCGTTGTTCACCGCTTCCCCATGCTTTCCTTAAGTAATTCATATTCAAAAGAAGAAATTATTGAATGGGAAAATCGAATTAAAAAAACAATTGAAACACCTTTAGAGTATGTGTGTGAGCTAAAATACGACGGAGTTGCTATTGGTATTTCTTACAAAAATGGAAAAATTCACAAGGCAGTAACCCGTGGCGATGGTTCCCAAGGAGAAGATGTTACAACAAATGTGAAGACAATTAGAACAATTCCATTGCAATTAAAAGGCGATTTTCCACAAGATTTTGAAATTCGAGGAGAAATATTTTTTCCTTTGGAAGCATTTAATAAAGCCAACGAAGAACGTCGCGAAAATGGTGAACAAGAATTCGCCAACCCAAGAAATTCTGCTTCAGGAACCTTAAAGTCACAAGATTCTAAAGTGGTTGCGTCTCGTGGACTAGATTGCTTTTTATATGGTATCTATGGAGAAGATTTAGATTTTACAGGGCATTATGAAACCGTTCAAAAAGCAAAAGATTGGGGATTTAAAGTTCCTGAGAGCAAAAATTCGTACATAAAAAAGACTGATTCCATTGAAGGAATTATGGATTTCATAAATTATTGGGATGAAAACCGTTCGAATCTTCCTTTTGAAATTGACGGTGTTGTATTAAAAGTGAATTCTTATGATATTCAGCAAGAATTAGGCTTTACGGCAAAGTCACCTCGCTGGGCAATCGCCTACAAATTTAAAACAGAACGTGTAGAAACTATATTAGAATCAGTGGTTTATCAAGTTGGGCGAACGGGTGCAATTACTCCAGTTGCTAATTTGAAACCAGTTTCCTTGGGTGGAACTACAGTTAAACGTGCTTCTTTACATAACGCAGATCAAATCGAAAAACTAAATTTGCATTTATTTGATACTGTTTATGTTGAAAAAGGAGGAGAAATTATTCCAAAAATTGTTGGTGTAAACGAAGAAAAACGCGCAGAAAAGGCGGAGTTAATTAAATATATTTCACATTGTCCCGAATGTAAAAGCGAATTGCTGCGAAAAGAAGGGGAAGCAAATCATTTTTGTCCCAACGAAAAATCTTGTCCGCCGCAAGTCAAAGGTAGAATTGAACATTTCATCGGTCGTAAAATGATGAATATTGATGGTTTGGGTGCAGAAACAGTAGATTTATTAGTGAAAAAAGAACTAATTCATACAGTGGCTGATTTATACGACCTTACTTTTGACCAAATCGTAGATTTAGATCGAATGGCAGAAAAATCGGCAAATAATATGTTGCTTGGCATTCAAGCTTCGAAATCAATTCCCTTTGAACGTGTACTTTTTGCCCTAGGAATAAGATTTGTTGGTGAAACTGTGGCAAAACAATTAGCAAAAGCCTTCAAATCAATAGAAAATTTGTCATTAGCTACCTTTGACGAATTAATCGCCGTAGATGAAATAGGTGAAAAAATTGCAATTTCTGTTCAGAACTACTTTTTAGATGAGGACAACCGCAAAATCATTGAAAAATTGCAAAAAGTTGGCTTACAATTTAAAATTGAAGAAAAGGAGTTAACGTCATCATCGTTAGAAGGAATGAACTTTGTGGTTTCTGGTGTGTTTACAAAGTATTCTCGCGACGAAATTAAAAAATTAATTGAAGATAATGGTGGGAAAAATGTAAGTTCGATTTCCGCCAAAACTAATTATGTATTGGCCGGGGAAAATATGGGTCCAGCAAAGCTTGAAAAAGCAACTCAATTAGGGATTAATATTATCTCTGAAGAGGATTTTATAAAAATGATAAACTAATAAATAAACTATGAAAAAAACAATTTTATTATTCGCAATTTTATTATCTGCAAACACTTTTTTTGCACAAAATACGACAAAAATTTCTGGTCATGATTTTTTTAAAACAATTACAGTTGGAGATGAGAAACTCGATCTGAATGGTGGCGGTTTGCGTGAAAAATACTTTTTCGATTTGTACATTGCTGCTCTTTATTTAAAAGTCAAAAATTCTGACGCTTCCAAAATCATTTCTAAAAACGAAGAAATGGCGATTTCAATAAAAATTATTTCTTCAAAGGTTACTAGAGAAAAATTTATTGAAACAGT